>CAYZHU010000018.1:0-17344 GCA_964477585.1 uncultured bacterium | reverse complement strand
CATGGAACCTCGATTTTAACTGGACTTGGGTTAAAATCAGCGATTACAAAAAAAGAAGCGCTTCTACTAGCGGCGGCGTATTGATCCCTCTTTGGGCAGTAGGAAATGGAGCTGGAAACACAGACGCTCCTGTCAACTTGCTCAGCGGCAGACTAAGCGCTGTATGGGATGGCAATTACAACACGGTTGATGCAAAATTAGCTAAACCGTATCACGTCAGCAGATATTTAGTGTTGAGCCCCCACTTCGGTATACGAGGCGGTTGGATTACACAACACTTTTCTGTAGACTATAGCGGAGCTTCTTCTACAAATCGTTTTGTCCACCATGGAAAAAATGATTTCTGGGGCGTTGGTGCAAGAACTGGTCTTAACAGCGACTGGATCTTTGGAAAAGGATTCAGCCTCTTCAGCAATTTTGCTGCATCGATTCTTTATGGAAAATTCGATGTCGCGCAGAAATTGGCTACGCCAACCACTAACATTGGCTTTGATATTGTAGATGATCACTACATGAACGTGCCAAACATGGAAATGGAAATTGGCTTTACTTGGGGCCACTATTTCGATTGCAACCGCTACCATGTCTCTTTGAGCGCAGCTTACGAATTCCACTACTGGTGGGATCAGCTGAATCTCAGAAGATTCTACGGCGCAGGACCTTTCTATCCTAACGACGTAGTAAGCAGAGGGGATCTCTCATTGAGCGGCTTCTCTCTCAGCCTGCAATTCGACATGTAGTCGAACCACAATAGTTCTTCCTTACAAGGGCCTCGGGTTTCTCCCGAGGCCTTTTTTGTATCTAAGTATTCATAAAAAAATCGCATGAACCAGTTTCTACCACGCCGCTGATTTCGAAGAAATCGTGCGGAACTACCGAAGGCAGAGTCAGAAACCGAACACCGATTACGCTTCGTAAGCAGGGGCATGCAAAATCTTAGACAAGTCATATTCCCCTGCTGAAATCACCCTATTCCCGCCAGGGCCGGAGTAATAAGAATCAACCCGCGGGGTAGAAGTAAATAATGCGGCCTCTGTGGGATCCAAATACATAACAAAAAAATCGTGATTTGAGCTTCTGAGATAAGGAGTCCCATCTGAATCTCGATACAGGAAACGTCTCAGAATCAATGTGTCTTGTAAGAAAAACATCCGATCTCTGCATTCGGGAAGAGCGCAAAGACGATCAATAGCATCTTTATTTTTTTCGTCAATCGCCCTTCTCAAATCCGGAATGATCGCATAGAACTTAGTGCCATCTTCCTTAAAATCAGGCGCAACTTGAGAATGCGATGGATCCAACGGCTCTTGATCAAGTCGGGGAATAGAAGCCGGAATCATACCCGATTGTTTGAGTGTCAAAGGGATTGTCTCGAACTTAGAATCAGAGATTCGATGAAAAATTCTGCCGTCAAAATCTCTGCGGAGAAAGGGCCGAACAAGCAATTGGTTGCTGCAGAAAAGAACGCGATCTTTCACTTTCGGATGAGTGAGGAGATTTTCTAGATCTTTCGAATCATTCGTATTGAGCGCTTCTCTAACTAGTTTAAGAAATTCCGGGAAAACTTCGTTGATTTCGTCATCGCCAAAACTGTCCTGGTTGATTTTTTGTAGAAATGTGTCAGCAACACGAGATTGGGAACGTAGAGATCCGGATATTATTCCAGCTGGTAATAGAGCGCTCATAAAAACCTCAAAGTGTGGTTAAAGGAGCGGACAATATGACATAACATTCAGTTGAAAAACAAGTAGAATACCTCTGATTTTCTTCCTGCCGCTGCGGTATGGCAGCGATCCTGCCGGCGTTTCGCCGATCCCTGTTCCTACAATTCTCTACAGGAACATGCCGAGGACGGCTTCTTGGATGAGGTAGACGGCAACGCCGAAGAGATAGCTCGCTAGCGCGATCAGACTGACTTTCCTCAAATACCACATGAAATCCACTTTCTCCATCCCCATAAACGCGACGCCGGCTGCTGAACCGATGATGAGGATGCTCCCCCCAGTCCCCGCGCAGTAGGCAAGCATTTGCCAAAGCTGGGAATCGACCGGATACGTTTGGATATCATACATCCCCATCCCCGCAGCGACAAGGGGGACGTTGTCCACAACGGCTGAAATAAGGCCGATGAATGTGGCAATGATGGAGAGATTGTGGATGTATTGATCGAGAAGATGGGCGAGATCGGTCAAAAGGCCGGCAGCATCGAGCGCGCTAATGCAAAGCAAGATCCCGAAGAAGAAAAGAACGCCGGAGGTATCGATCCTTGCTAAGATGTAGGGAATCCGAAGATGCTCCCTTTCTTCGTAGGGAGAATGCAAGATGTCGGTAATGAGCCAAACTAGGCCAAGTCCCATCAAAATTCCCATAAAGGGAGGAAGGCCTGTTAACGCTTTAATAATCGGGACGAAAATTAGCGCTCCGATTCCAAGGCAAAAAACCAATCGGGACCAAGGCTCCACTTTCTCTTCATGCGCCTTCTGGACAAGCCGCGGATAGGAACCTTTGAGCCCCCAGCCGAGAAAAACCAGTGCGATGAAGAGAGAGAACAGACTAGGTAAAAAAAGAGATTTCATGACCACGAGGGAACTGATATTCCCGTTGATCCAAAGCATCGTCGTCGTCACGTCGCCGATCGGCGTCCAAGCTCCTCCAGCATTTGCGGCAATTACTACGAGGGATCCAAGGATGATCCGATCATCTCGATCAGGCACAAGTTTCCTGAGAAGGGAGACCATCACAATGGTTGTCGTTAAATTGTCTAATACGGCAGAAAGGAAAAAAGTAATCAAGCCGATGATCCAAATCATCGCCTTTTTTGAATTGGTGTGGATGAGATCGGTAACAACTTTGAACCCTTTGTGGGAATCGACAACTTCAACGAGGGCCATCGCCCCCATCAAGAAAAAAATAATCTGGCTTACATCATTGAGTTTTTCACCTAAAATCGCCGTGTCTTCAACGACTTTATGTCCTTTGATTAGGAATAAAATCATCCACGTGATAACAGCCATCAATAAAGCGGAAGCCGTTTTATTGACCCTCATTACAGACTCGAAAATGATGGCGAGATAACCAATTGTGAAGACAAAGATTATAAGAAGATCGGCAGAATAATATTCGAGCATATCTCAATTGTTGCTAAGAGACTTTTTTATTGCAATCCCGATTGCAAAATATCATGCATCCGAAGCAGCCCTACAAGATTTTTCCCATCGGTTACGGGAAGCACTGTGATCAGCCGCCCCAGATCTTCCTCCATCCGCTTCATCGCATCAAAGGCCAGATTGTCAGGAGAAATTGTCCTTGGGGAAGGGGTCATTAAATCGGAGAGCTTCAATTGGAGCGCTTCTCCCCCTTTTTTCTGGATCGACCTTCTCAGGTCCCCATCGGTAAAGATCCCCAATAGACGATCCTCATCTGCGATGAGCAAACAGCCGCACCGTTTCATCGACAATTCGTGGAGAACGTCAATCAGCTTATCGGTTGGTTTGCAGAGAGGAAGATCCTTTCCTTTGAGCATGAGATCGGAGACTTTCAATGTGATCTTCCGCCCCAGAAATCCAGCTGGATGATTCGCAGCAAAATCGGAAATTGTGAAATTCTTTTTTTTCATGAGCGCCATGGCGAGACTATCGCCGAAAATGAGCTGCGCAGTCGTCGAAGTGGTCGGGGCAAGATCGTAGGGGCAAAGCTCCCTTTCTAGAGGCAGGACAATGGAAAGATCGGATAGCTTTGCTAACCGGGAATTCGGCTGGGAAACTACTGCGACAGAAAGCGCTCCTTTTCGTTTGATATGGTAGAGAAGGTCGAGCAGCTCTTGCGACTCGCCGCTTTTACTGAAGGAGAGAAACAGGTCTTGCGAGGCGACGAATCCGATATCTCCGTGCAGCGCTCCGGCGGGAGAGAGAAAAAACGAACGGGTCCCTGTCGATAGGAATGTCGTCGAAATTTTCTGGGCGATATGGCCGCTTTTCCCCACTCCCGAAAGGACGATCACCCCTTGGCATTCCACCAGCTTCTGCAGAATCTTCTCGCCAGCTTGAAGATCGATCTGTTCGAAAAAGTGATTGAGGTAGCGGCGCTGCTCATCAAACAAGCTTTTCAACATAACCTTCCATTTTACTCATATGTTGGGTATTGTAATAGTAAAAAAAAGGTCGTATGGCAAAAGTTCCTATTGCAGTTGCGGATGGAGATGGGATCGGACCCGAGATCATGAAGGCGACGCTCCATATCTTGCAAGCCGCCGGCGCGGAGCTTGAAATCCACCGGATTGAGATAGGAGAAAAACTCTATCTGAAAGGGTTTGCAAATGGGATCGATCCAAAAATGTGGGATACGATCCGCAATACAAAGGCATTTTTAAAAGCCCCGATCACGACGCCCCAAGGGGGAGGGTTCAAAAGCCTGAATGTAACCATCCGGACCACGCTAGGCCTCTATGCCAACGTACGCCCCTGCGTTTCCTATTTCCCTTTCATTGAGACGAAGCATCCCGAGATGGATCTGGTGATCGTCAGGGAAAATGAGGAGGATCTCTATGCGGGGATCGAATACAGGCAAACTCCTGACGTCTGCAACTCGATCAAGATCATTTCAAGGGCCGGTTCGGAAAAAATCATCCGGTATGCCTTCGAATATGCGAAGCGGGAAGGAAGAAAAAAAGTCACCTGTTTCATGAAAGACAATATCATGAAATTCACCGATGGCCTTTTCCATAAAGTTTTTGATGAGATCGCCCAAGAATACCCTGATATCCTCAATGAAGCTTGGATCGTCGATATTGGAGCCGCCAAACTAGCCGACACACCTGAGGTGTTCGATGTGATTGTGATGCCCAATCTCTATGGCGACATCCTGTCCGACGTGGCCGCCCAAATTACCGGCTCTGTCGGGCTCGCCGGCTCTTCCAACATTGGGGAAAAAGGGGCGATGTTCGAAGCGATCCACGGTTCAGCGCCCCGCCGAGCTGGGCAAAATGTGGCAAACCCTTCCGGTTTACTCTTGGCAGCTGTCCAAATGCTCGTCCATATCGGCCAGCCTGAAATTGCCATGCGGGTCCATAATGGGTGGCTCGCGACTCTTGAGGAGGGGATCCATACCTATGACATTTACAAAGAAAGGACCAGCAAGAAAAAAGTAGGGACGCAGGAATTTGCCGAAGCCGTTGTGAAAAATTTAGGCAAAACGCCAAAACAGTTGAAGTCTGTCGCTTACAAATCGGCCCCGCAAGCGGTGAAAACGACCCATGTTGCTACCAATCCAAAGAGGCAGCTGATCGGGATCGATGTGTTTCTCTACCACCGAGGCGTTATATCCGACTTTTTCTCCAAAATTTCCCATATCAATGTAGCCAGCCTTAGGCTCAAAATGATCTCGAATCGGGGAGTCCGCGTTTGGCCGGAAGGACAGCCTGAGACTTTTTGCATCGAACAGTGGAGATGCCGCTTTGTCTCGGATGACAACCGGACTGTGGCTCAAAGCGAAGTGATCCAGATCCTCCATGCCTTTGATCATGTGAATCTCGACGTTTTTAAATCAGAATTTATCTATACGTTTGATGGCAAGGCAGGCTTTTGAGCCCATTGCAAAACTCTTCGCCATGCAAAATCGCCCTTTTGGCGCCCCTTGTCCTGGCGGCGACTCGCCTACTTTCTCAAGTATAGCTTCGTCGCCACCATTCGGACCCGCAACGGGTCCGGGCAAGGGGCATCCAAAATCATCGATTTTTCAAAGTCGTGGAGTATTGCAACCGTCTCTATTCTTCCCCAGAAGGGTGAGCTTCCAGATTCTTTTTCAGCTCACTGAGGAAGCCGCAGCCGTAAAGGCCGTCTAGGACGCGGTGATCGAACGTCAAAGAAACCATCATCACCGACCGGATCGCGATCGAATCGTCCGGCATAGCTGCAACTTTTTTGGTGATCGCCCCAAGACCTACAATGGCCACTTCGGGATAGCGGATGATCGGGATGCCAATCATCGTCCCCGTCATTCCAAAATTGGTCATCGTGATCGACCCTTCTTGCACTTCGGTAGGCGCTAACCGGTGGGTTCTTGCTTTTTCAGCGAGTTCTCCGATTTGTTTGGAGATCTCCACCAGGCTCAAGTTTTGACAGCCGCGGATCACTGGGACCATAACTCCCTGATCGACGCTGACTGCAATGCCTAAATTGATGTATCTTTTCATGACGATCGTCTCCCCTTCCAGCGATGCATTGATCAGCGGGAATGCTGCAATCGACCGGGCAATGGCTCGCGCTACAAATGAAGTGATTGTCAATTTAGTCCCATGCTTCTGTAAAAAGGAATGCTTCTGCTCTTGGATCATTTTGACCAAATCAGTGACATCCACTTCGGTCACTAAGGAAGCGTGGGGCGCTTCGTAGAAAGAGCGGACCATGTTGTCGGCGATCGCCTTTCGAAGGGATGACATCTGCACCCTCTCTGTATCGCCCCTTTCCCGTTGCAAAGGACAGGGAGCCTTGGAAACCTGGTAATTCTCCACATCTTTTTTTGTGAGGCGCGCTCCCTCTCCGCTTCTCGGGATTTTCCCAATGTCTGAAAGGGAGATTCCCCGTTCATTCAAAAGGCGCATCACAGAAGGGGAGAGAAAATCTTCTTGAGGGGCAACGGGAGCTGTTGCGGCAGGCTTTGCAGCCGACAGGATTGCTAGCACTTCGCCGACCTGAAGCTCCATTGAGGGAGGAACAACAATTTCCTTTAAAAATCCGGCTGTTGGGGAAGGGATCTCGCTATTGACTTTGTCGGTTGATACTTCCAATAGAGGCTCATCGAGTTCCACCCGGTCGCCTGGTTTCTTAAACCATTGGACTACAGTGGCGCTGACGATACTCTCTCCCAACTTAGGTAAAGTAATTTTTATTTCATCGTTCATAGCTTAGCTATTATCAATATTCGTATCGATTTTTTCAAGGTATATCGAGACGTTCCGCTTGTCTATTTTTAACGAATTTATTAGATTGTTTGGACTTTTTTGGAGAAAAAAAAATGACAAGTCCAGCAACAACAAGGGGTACATCCGCCGCAAATGACTTTGCCAAAGCCGTAGGAGATTTTCTCAATTCAGTTTACCCAGAACGAGATGAATCAATTTCACAGCATACGATGAGGAGTTCTCTCGAACAATTTGTTGGTCTTTGTCAGGGTCCCCCAGCAAACTACGCGGACGTTAGATTTAAGATAGAGCGAGATCCTAGTGGAAAAGTTACCTTAACAGTTTTACGTGGAGATAAAAATCTAGAACTTCCTACTATTCTCCCTTTTATTCGCGGTTCTTTTAAACCTCCTTGTTCTTTTGAGGATTTGCAACTTCTCGATAACGCTTTGTATCACTTAAAACAAATTGCTCTCTATGCTCTCCACCAAACAAGCCAACTGCAGTTTTCTGAAGACTATTCCAAAGTAGAGAGCTTGCATCGAAGCCTACGCCCTGCATACCTGCTCCAATTAAAAAAAATGGCAGACCCTCTTACGATTTTGAACGCGCTAGATCAGTTCCGCATTGAATGTCAAAACTCCCCTGAAACATGCGGAAATGTAAAGATTTGTTTGAAGAAGGACGCGAATAAAAATCCGGCCTTTATAGTAACCAGAGAACAAAAAGAAAAGGGACTTCCTGTTAAAGAAATTTTCTTTCTTATTCGAACTGTTTTAAATAATGACCTTTCTCCAGAACTACATTTCATAATAGAAAAAGCATTGGTTTATTTAAAAGACAGACTCTCTAACGAGGATGAGAGAAATGAGTATGATGCAATTTCGGCCTCAATTTCGACAAAATAGATCGGTAGAGAAAGATTCTTAGGCAATTTTACAAAATCTTTTTCCGTACAAAGGATCGCTTCCAACCCTTTGGCAAAAGTTTTTAGTTTGGAAATAGAAGGCCCCTCATGATCGGCGAGGACCCATTCAGAAAGGATCTCCGCTCCCAAATCGAGAAGGGTTTGTCTGAATTTCTCAGGTCTAGCTATCCCGCAGAAAAACCCGATCTTCCAGCCGCGTATCGAGGGAATTTCCCTCTCTTGAAAATCAAGGATCCGGGTCACTTTTGTCCGATAATCCTTCCCCTGGACAAAGAGGAAATCGGCCTGTTGCAGCCTTTTGGGACTGTCGCGCAAAAATCCCCAGGGAAGGTAATGCCCCTTTTCCCTTCCATCGAGAAGGACAATGTCAAGATCGCGGCTCAATTTCCGATACTGTAACCCATCATCGAGAATCAAAACTTCGGCCCCTTCCTGAATCGCCTGCTTTGCTAATTGAACCCGATCTTTTCCAATGTAAATCGGGACATCGGGAAGCCGCCTGGCCAAAATCAGAGGCTCATCCCCTCCATATCCTCGTGTAAGGATCGCAAGCTTTCGGGGAAGAAGTGTTTTGGCAAGAAGAAGAACGAAGGGAGTTTTTCCTGTTCCTCCTGCAACGATATTCCCTACGCTGATGACCTGTGCATCGACACGGGCCGCAGGAAAGATTTTTCTATCGTAGAGAAAATTCCGAATCGAAATAACGAATGCATAAATCCAACTGAAAGGAGCGAAATACCAAGCGCCCCGCTCAATCATCCGCTGTCCTAGAAGTAGAAGCTTAGACCGTAGCAAAGAGGTGTTTCTCCACCAACTCAATGGCGATATGGATAGCAGTCATATGGGCTTCCTGGATCCGATCTGAATAAGGAAAGCCGGTAACAAGCCATTCGAGATCGCATATCCCCTTCAATTTGCCCCCTGTTTTTCCCAAAAAGGCTGCGGTAAAAAGCCCTTTCGCTTTCGCCGTTTCGACTGCAGCGATCAGGTTGGGAGAATTGCCGCTCGTCGTGAGAGCAACGAACAGATCGCCTGGCATACCGAACGCCTCGATCCCTCTGGCAAAAACGGTCTCATATCCCATGTCGTTGGCCACACAGGTGAGGTGACCCGAATCGGCGAGCGCAATCGCAGGGAGAGCCTTCCGCTTGTGCCTGAATTGTCCCGTCAGCTCTTCTGCAAAGTGCATCGCATCGCAAAGGCTTCCGCCATTGCCCGCAATGAGGATTTTATTTCCATTGCGGAAACAGTCGGCCATCTTCTCAGCGATCGCCTCGATGAAACGGACACTCTCCTCGCGTTTCAAAAATTCAATCGCCCGAATAGCGTCTTCAATTACTGGAAGAGTATGGCTCATATCGGATATGATACTGCACGATGAGATTTTCGACAATTTGTCTTGTAGGAGCAACTGGCGCAGTGGGAGGAGAGATCCTCTCTCTTCTTGAAAAAAGGAATTTTCCACTTCGCCGTCTCCGCTGTTTCGCCTCGCCTAAATCGGCAGGGAAATCCCTCTTTTTCCGGGGCGAATCGATCCCTCTTGAAGTTCTCTCTCCCACATCTTTTCAAAATGCTGACCTTGCCTTTTTTTGCGCAGGCTCAGCTATTTCGAAAGAGTGGATCCCAAAAGCAGGCTGTCTCGCGATCGATTCGAGTTCCGCTTTCCGGATGGAGGCCCCTCTCATCATTCCTGAGATCAATCCCCATGCATTGAAAAATCATTCGGGCCTGATCTGTTCCCCCAATTGCGCTGCCACCCTCCTCCTCATGCCGCTTGCTCCCCTACACCGCCTCTTTCGGGCCAAACGGGTCATCACATCTACCTACCAAGCAGCCAGCGGCGCCGGCGCCCATCTCCTGCAAACACTCAAAGACGAAACGCTTGCCCACCTCGAAAACCGCCTCTGCAAGCCCTACCTCCCCTTTCCCTATGCTTTCAATCTCTATCCCCACAATTCAGCCCTTCATGCAAACGGCTACGTAGAAGAAGAGATGAAAATACTCCACGAGACGAGAAAAATTCTCGAAGATGACCAACTTGCGCTCAGCGCCACTTGCGTCCGAGTTCCCGTTCTCCGGGCCCATTCTCTTTCTGCCAATGTCGAATTTCACCGCCCCTTCACTCTCGATGCAGTCTACGCCGCTCTCGCTAACCAGCCAGGGCTTAAAATCTTTGAAGAGCGCTCTCAAAACCGATTTCCCACTCCCTTCGACGCCACTGGAAAGGAAGAAATATTCTGCGGACGTTTCCGGATCGATCCGACCCAGCCCAACACGCTTGAATTTTGGGCTGTCGGCGACCAGCTCCTCAAAGGGGCCGCCCTCAACGCTGTCCAAATCGCAGAAAATCTGTGATTCAGTTACCGAATTCACTTACCTCAGGTCCAACTTGGCAACGGGTCCTCCATTTGTTAATGATCCCCCATCGATGTTGCGTCTTAAAGGCCGTCGCATTGGAGAGAGGGATCGAAGTCCGCTCGATTGTCGAAATCGGGGTTTATCAAGGGCAAGGCTCCCTTGCATTTCGGACCCTCTTTCCCGATGCAAAACTCCATTTGGTCGATCCTTGGAAACTCTACAAAAACTATCGAAAAGAAGAAGCGGTTCCTTCTTCGTTAAACGATCCAGATTATCTCGCTGCCTACAAAGCGGTGAAAGAGATGTTCAAAAATGATCCAGACACCTGCATCTATCGGACTACATCCAAACAGGCATCAAAGAAAATTCCAGACGGGCTCGACCTTGTTTTTATCGATGGGAACCACAGCTACCCTTATGTGAAGCAAGACATCCTTTTTTGGCAGCCGAAAATACGTCCTGGGGGAATTCTCGCTGGGCATGACTACCAGGCCGATCGTTTTCCTGGCGTTGTGAAAGCGGTTGATGAAATTTTACAAGGCAATATCCTTCTCGGTCCCGACAACACCTGGATCCATTTTTGTAGATGAAGTCCGTCACAATGGAAGACCCCGCCGATTTGTGAGTTCTCTCTGCGTCTTTGCGACTTGGCGTCTTTGCGTTGATTTCGGAATGTTAGGTGAAGGGGGCGGGAGATTCGAAGCGGAGGATTTCTTGAGTGACAGGATGTTGAAAAGCAAGGGTGGAGCAGTGAAGATGGATGGTGCGCCCATCGCCTGTGCGGCTGCCGTAACGGGCATCGCCCACGATCGGATGGCCAATGGCGCCGAATTGGGCCCGGATCTGATGGTAGCGGCCCGTCTCTAACTCAATCTTAAGTATAGTCGTATGCTCAACATAATGGAGCACCTCGAACTTCAAGATCGCTTTTTTCGCCTCTTTATCGCTCGATTTTCCTACAATTGCCCTATGATCAGCATGGATCAGAAAATGCTCCAATTTACCCACTTTTTGGGCGAGGACCCCTTCGATTTCTGCGAGATATACACGCTGGATTTCTTGAAGTCTCGATTGCTCGTTGAGGCGAGAGAGCGCTTTGGATGTGCGGGCAAATAGGACAAGGCCGCTCACAGGGCGGTCGAGCCGATGGATGCAGTGGAGAAATACCTCGCCCGGCTTGTTATATTCCTGTTTCACCCACTCTTTGGCAAAAGCCTCTAAAGAGGGATTGTTTGTATCATCGGGCTGCGTGAGGAAGCCAGCTGGTTTTTGCGCAATCAAAAGATGATTATCGCAATAGATGACTTCTGCGCTGTCGGACAACTTCATAAAGCAGTATTGTGGTTGCTGCAGCGACATTGAGCGAATCGGCAATCCCAAACATCGGGATCCGGACTGCAATGTCTGCCTGTTCTATCCAATTTTTACTCAGTCCATATTGCTCGGTTCCCACCACAATAGCAAGAGGGACTTTGAAATCGGCTTCCGTGTATTCAAGTTTTGCATGGGGCGTCGCGGCGACGATTGCAATCTGGTTATTTTTTAGAAAAGAGATTGTCTCTTCTTCTTTTGTCTCAAGGACGGGGAGGGTGAAAAGAGTCCCCACGCTAGAGCGCACTACGTTGGGATTGTGGATGTCGGTCGTGGGATCGCAAACAATCACCGCATCGACGCCTGCCGCATCGCTAGAGCGTAGCAGAGTGCCGAGATTTCCTGGTTTCTCGATGCTTTCAGCTATGACAAAAAATGGATTTTCTTTGAGTTTGAGATCCTCTAAACGGAGATGAAGCTGGGGAGCTACGCCCAAAAGCCCATCGGGTCTGTCCCGATAGGAAAGTTTGGCAAATACATCTTGGGTACATTCAATGGAAGGGCAGCCCGCTTTTTGCATGAGATCCCTTTCATTTGTCCCAAGGAAAAATTCAGGGCAATAAAAAATAGTTTCGATTTTTCGGCCCGCATCGATGGCCCGCTTCAATTCCCGATATCCTTCGATCAAGAAGAGGCCGCTCTCTTCTCTTGGCCTCCGATCGCGGAGTTTCACCGCCTCTTTCACTTTCGCATTTTGTAAACTAGTGATCTTCACGCGGTCGTCCATTTTGCAAATGATCCGCTCGGGATCGAGACGGCTCCTGGAGAATGGAGCGCCATCTCCCCTACTTCAATATGCCCTTTCGGAAGGGCTTCCCCTAAGAGATGCCTCATTCCAAGAGGGGTAAATCCGGGTGTATGGCAAGAAAAAATCACGAAAAGAGGCTTCTTCGAAAGGAGTTCGCTGCATAGTTCGAGAAGAGGAACGATATCCCTCTCAATCTTGAATACTTCACCCTGGCTGCCCCGTCCAAAAGTGGGAGGATCGAGAATGATCCCATCGTAAAACGATTGCCTCTTCACTTCCCGTTTTAAGAATTTGATCGCGTCATCGATGATCCACCGGATAGGGGCATCTGAAAGTCGGTTGAGAGCTGCATTTCCTCGCGCCCATTCAATCATTCCTTTGGATGCATCGAGATGGCACACCTGGGCCCCTTGTTGAGCTGCAGCTAACGTGACACCTCCCGAATAGGCGAATAAGTTGAGAATTTTGGAAGATTTGGAAACGAGAGGGCGCATCCATTCCCAAAGATCTCCGTGTTCCGGAAAAAGACCGAGATGGCCAAAGTCTGTCGGCTCGATCTTAAAAAGAACCCCTCCATGCATCACATCCCAAGAAGAGGGGATTTTTTTCTTGAAAGCCCACGAGTTTTTCTCTTTTTCCCGAGTGAAACGGGCAGATGCGTTATCCCACTCTTCTTTCAAGGTAGGCCGCCATACGGCTTGCGGACAGGGGCGGATCAGCGAATATTCGCCAAATTGCTCCAACTTTTCCCCATTTCCGCTATCGAGCAGTTGATAATTCGATTTCATGAAAACGTCATTTTGTTATGCACGATCCGCCTCCAAAGTGCGCTCAAGGCGCTTTGCGTTGCCCGTTCAATGCAGAGGGCCCTGTCATGCGGCCCATCGATTTTACCAATATCGTTCTTTTTTTTCCTCTCACCAATTCCGATGTAGACTTCTCCGCCGATCATACCCGAAACAGCTATCGCATAATCGCTCTCCGTCTCTGAAAAAAGCCCTTCGATCATCTCCTCTACCGTCTCTCGGCTGACAGCGCCTGCTTTTTTCAAAGTAGCAGGCGATACCTTCAAAAATCGCTCTTTCCATTTGTTCGAATAGGCGACGATCGACCCAAGAAAAAATTCGGAAGATCCTGCGATAGAGGTCAAACGGGTGCCGATCATCCCTCCTGTCATCGATTCGGCGAGGGCCACCGTCTTTTTACGCGCTATCAATTCCCGATGAAGCGCCTCTTCGACTCTTTCCTCTCCTAAAAAGAAGGTTGGGAATTTTTTTTCCACCTCTTTGGCCAATGTTTCTGAAGAGGTAACGATCTGGAGCGATCCCATCGATGGAAAAATGCCGATCTCTTCCTTCGGATGATTTTTTTTCCAAGAGCGCAATATTGGATCTACTTCCGTCTCTTTCAAAAAACAAAGGTAATAACGGCGCAAGCGATCCTTTGTTTTTAAAGGGAAATCCCGCTCGATTTTCGGGAGCGCTTCTTGGAGGAACATCTCCTCCATTTCTCTTGGCGGTCCGGGGAGTAGGATGAGGGCTTTTCCCGATGAGGAAAAATAGGCGCCTGGAGCCGACCCTACTGGGTTAGCCAAAGACTCCTTGCGGCTAAAAAAAGAGCCTGCCGCCTCCATCGTCCGGTCATCGATCGTCGGTCCCAGCCCGCCAGTCGTGATGATAAGAGAAGATCGGTCCATGGCCTCTTTTAATGCCTTTTGAATCTCATTCACTTCATCTGAGACTGTTGTCTGCCGTATAACTGGGTAGCCTCGCTTGTTCAACTCTCTGCAAAGCCAAGCTCCATTTGTATTGACCGTGTAGCCCCAAAGGAGCTCATTGCCGATCGAAATGATTTCAACCATCGATCGAAATTCTCCGCTTCGGTAATTGAGGATGGGAACCAATCCAAGAAAAACATTTTTTTCCGATCCGGATGGGGGAATTGATTTTTTTTCCTTCGACAAGAAATGGCGTAGCGCGGGTTTTTTCTCTCACCCATTCGCGTAACTTTTGGAAAAGTACTTTATTCGGGGATGATTTCGGCTCCAAAAACTCCATTGTTTTCGGATCTTGGTAGATTTGGGGAAAACTGAACTGCAGCCCCCAAAAAATGCTCTCCATTCCCATCGACATGGGGCGGAATACTCCATCTTCAGCGGAATAACTAAAATAATGCGCCTGCACCTGGATCACCGGCTCTGCTATTTTTACTAAGAATCGATTTTTTCCCAAATCTTGAAGCCAAAGGGCATCCGGGACGGCCGTAAAGGCAGAAGCCAATACCGTCCGAAGAGCTGCGTCATCGGGAACTTCCCCTTTTTTCAACAATTCGATCCAGGAGGCATATTCGCTGAGAAAGCGAGTTTGAGAAATCGGCATATTTTCTAGAGAGACGATCCCCGTTAACGGATAGATCGAAAATGGGTTCAAACAGTCAAAGAGGGCTTTCAATTCCTCCTCATCGCAAAGGACTTGGAATTTCAACCATTTGGATCCTTGATAGACCCCTTCAAATCCAACGGAGGAGACCCTCAGCGACATATTTGCGTCTGTTTTTGGGTATAAGAAAAAAGGAGGAGGGAAAAGACCCCGATTGTGATATACGAATCGGCAAAATTGAAAATGGGGAAGGTGTGGCCCCAAAAAGTGAAATGGAAAAAATCAATCACATGGCCGAAGCGCCAATAATCGATCGCATTCCCAACAGCGCCTGTAACGATTAGCCAAAGAGGGAATTTGGGAGACTTCTTCTGGTGGAAAAAGAGCAAATAGAGAATCAGTCCAGAAATGATCGCGGCCCGAATTGTGAATAGGAGAGCGGAATGGCCGGCAAACATTCCCCAGGCAGCTCCTGTATTCACAACGGTATTTAAAGAAAAGGTAACGCCGAGCAGAGAAAACACTGGGATCCCTCCAAACGGATAGGTTCGATCCATAAGAGGCGGGATTGATTGAAGGGCGAAATCTTTCGAAACAAAATCCAACCCGAGCAAGCAGACGAGTAGGAGCGCTGCCCATTTCATTAGATCAATCCCTTTTCAAATTTTTCCTGCGCCTTGACCGTCATCGTCGCATAGGGAATCGCTTCTAGTCTTTTGAAAGGGATTTCTTCCCCTGTGATGTCGCAAACCCCGTACGACCCATCTTCGATCTTCTCTAAAGCGCGGTCGATCTGCCTCAATAGGCCGAATTCTTTGTTCGTCACTTCCAGATTGATATTCTTGACAAAGTCGTCTGTCCCTTCATCGGCAGAATGCTGCGAATATCCTTTTGCTTCGTCAGGCTCCGTCACTTCTTTCTTTGTACCTTGAAGAGAACGCATCACTTGACCCCGTAAATCGAGAAGCCTTTTTTTGAAATGATCCAGATCACTTTTCTTCATTGCCATGAGTTGATTCCTCATTTTCTAGTTCTTTAAAAGCGCCCCGTGGGACGATCGACTGGATCGCCTCCAAAAGTTCTCCAACGTCTTTGAATCTTTTATATACACAGGCAAACCGGATATATGCGACCACATCGGTCTCTTGGAGATGCCGCATCACAATATCCCCAAGTTCTCGGCTTGCAATCTCCCGGATGCCGCGCGCCATCAAATCAGCCTTGATCTTGTAGGCCAAAGCCCTCACTTGATCGTGGCTCACCCGCGTATGGCGGCAGGCTGCGTCCATCCCGTTGATCAATTTTTCCTGTATAAAGTCCTCAAAAGTCCCATCCCTTTTCTTGACTTGAAGACTCAAATCCACTGTTTCAAAAGTCGTAAAGCGCTTCATACACTGACAGCACTCACGCCTTCGCCGGATCGCGTTGATTTCCATAGCATCCCGCGAATCGGTTACTTTCGATTCTTCATGGTTGCAAAATGGACATCTCACCGCGAATTTCCCTGTGTATAGAAGTTAAACTATTTTTTGTGAAACCTTTTTTCCAAATCTGATTGACTATACCAAAGAAGAGGCCGATTTTCAAGCCTAGAAAGAACTGTAAGTAAATTTATTAATCCTTCCTCGACCAGGGCATTCCTGTCCATGAAGTAAGCCCCCCATCGATTCGCAATTCAGCGCCTGTCATGTATTTCGACTCATCCGATGCTAGAAATAGAGCGCCATAGCCAATATCTTCCGGCGTTCCCATTTTTCCTAACGGAATGCTTCTCATGTAATCTTGAAGCCAAGGCTGATCTTTGATTGGCGCCAATATCGGCGTATCGGTGAATCCAGGAGAAATCCAATTGCACCGAATCGGATACCCTTGCTGGCCGCAGTAAACCGCAACTGATTGAGAGAGATTCGCAACGGCAGCCTTGCTGGCGGCATAGGCAGAGCTCTCAGGCATTCCGCGAGTCCAAGCAATCGATGAGATGTTGATAATCGACCCATGTTCCGTAGTATTCTTCATTGTTTGGATCGCGTGTTTGCATCCCAAAAAAACCCCTTCGAGATCAACCGACTGAGTCTTTCTCCATTCTGCTAGAGGACAATTTTCAGGATTTCCATATCCTCCAATCCCCGCATTGTTTACTAAGATATCGAGCCGTGAAAATTTTTGGATCACCTCTGCCATAGCAGCTTCCCAATCAGCCTCGCTGCTGACATTTAAATGGAGAAAAACTCCTCCAATTTCCTCAGCGGCCAATTTCCCTTCATCATCTTTGATATCAGCGATGATCACCTGGGCCCCTTCGCGTGCAAAGACTTGGGCGATCCCTTTGCCGATCCCCTGCGCCCCGCCCGTAATTAGGGCGACCCGTCCTTCCAATCGATCTTGAGCCATTCCAGCAATTGCTAAAAATATAAACATATATTTTATCATAAACATCTCACTGCAAGTTGGGTCGCTTATCTCCTACGGAGAGAGTGGGATGCCCTCTCGGCGATCGCTAGCGATCGTCCTACCGGGCCGGCGATCTCGCCGGTTTTTTCGAAGCGAAAACACAACGGCTTCGATTCGAATCGCCACCCGCGACCCAAGCAGTTGGGTCGCTTATCTCCTACGGAGAGAGTGGGATTCGAACCCACGAAACGCTTTCACGTTTACACGCTTTC
>CAYZHU010000017.1:13383-17735 GCA_964477585.1 uncultured bacterium | reverse complement strand
CATCTTTTGTAAAACCCACGACCTCGGCGGCAAGCGGCTCTCCCTCTCGTTTGATCAGGCAAACTTCACCCATTTTTACCTGAGGGACCACAGCGCGGATCAACATCCCGACAGCTTCTGTAATCCTGCCGTGGACAGTGGTCAGCTCTACATCCTCGAGGTGATTGAGCAATTTATCAAAAGAGGGATCCATGGATTACAACTGGGTATTCATAATAGTTGTGATAGAGGTGATGATTTTACCCAGGAGCGTAGAGGTATATTCGATCTCCTGCGTAGCAAGGCCCATTTTCACTTGCAGATACATCATATCGCCTGGGCGCATTTGTGCGCCGCTTGCGCTCAATTCCTTGAGTTTTTGTTGGACTGCCACAAGCTGGTCCTGTCCATCATTCACATAAGCGATGAACCGGTCAAGAGGGGAGGAACCTGGCGGAACCTTCATCGGAGGCGCGTCGATCCCTAATTTAGAGCCTGCCGCCCGAATATATTGATTCGAGTCGGAAAGCTTATTTTTCATCAAATGAGCTTGGCTGCGCTTGAACTTGAGATTTTTATTATCGAGCTGTTCATTCACAGTCCCCAGAGAATCTTGAATGTTGTTCGTTTGCGCCAATAATGTTTGGTAGGTGGGGGTGCCGGTTGCTAAAGGGGCTCCGCGAGAAGCTTCCATCGGATTGGGTCCTGCAGTCCCTGGAGCGCCAGGCGCAGGCGCAGATCCAGGCGTCCCTTGCATATACGACTGGAAGCCGGTCGGCCCAGGAGGGGTCATCGGTTTTCCGACAGGTTCCATCGCCTGTCCTGGAGTGATCCGGTCAGGGCTTTTATCGGGAGGTGGGGTTGCCATCAATTCAGCCTATTATTTCCCTTTTCCAGCAGGGCCTGGGTTTTTTTTGATGAACTTCTCGACGAAATCGATCGCAGTCCCGGCGAGATTTTTGATCATCGGGTCTTTTGATTTCATTGTTTGTTCTAAAATCTTTTCCCCTTTGTCAACATTGTTGGGCATCATGCTCATGCAAAGTCCTAAGAAGGCTTTTGCCATGTCGTTATGGGGCTCTTTTTCTAAAACGTCCTCAAATTCCTTCACCGCCTGCTTCAGCTCCAATTTATGGAGATGGAGATAGCCAAACCCTACCCGCGGCATCACATTATCGGGCTTCAAAATTTCCGCTGCGCGAAACAGTTTGAGAGCCGCATCTTCATCAGCTTGATTGACAGCAATAAAGCCAGCCTCGAGCAAGATGAAGAAGTCGTCTTGATATTTTTTCCAATTTGACATGAGACAATCCTATTATTGTACTTTTTGGTTTCGAATCGCCGAGCTAATCACCGAGTTCACCTGATAAATCAAGTTGGAGATTGTTTCGCCAATCTGCGTGACCTGGCTCATTTCGAACTGCAGCAAGATGAACGAACCCGGTGTTGCCTGGCTGATCTTACTTGCCAATCTGCGGACCTGCTGCACCAAACTAGACTGCAGTTTTTTATAGGCCGATATCAATGAATTGAAAGAGAGGGTTACACCCGGAAGAGTAATCATTTTCGGTCTCCTATTTCGCTACTTTTCGGATCACTTTCTGCAAAGCGGCATAACCATGCAAGAGAACTCCGAGATTATCGAATTCCTTTTCATTCTGCCCTTCGCGCAAAAGTTTTTTAATTTCCTGGATTCTGTCTTCAACTTTCTTCAAAATTTCTTTTCCTCGGGTCGGCTTTTCTTTGATCTCTTTTTCGAGGTCAAAGGCAAACTTTTCCTTCTTTTTCTCTAAACCATACATAACTTCCCCTCCTGATTCTTCATTTGGTATAGTTGATTTTATATTTTAATCCATCTTTTTCAAGTAGAATTGTGCTTCGTTCAATATTTGTGATTTTCATTCCATCCACTTGATCGCCCAAAGTATAAATTTTTCCATTGAGGACAATGCTGTATCCATGTCCATCGAACATAGAGGAACCGCTCACTTGATAATTTTGAGAGATATCGATCCCCGCTTGGTTTGGATGGGTTGCAACGGCGTAATTTTTTACCGAGGCAATCCCTGGAATTGCATTGAGCTCTTTCACCAAATTCTTGAATTCAGATTCCAATTTTTCATTATAGAAACCAGATAAAACTACAGTCCCGTTTGCCAACTTATAGGTGACAGACCCAAATCCAGTTGCCACCAACGCCGCTTGCAATTGGGTATTTAAATTATCCTCAACGACCACTTTGTTCTGGAGCCGATCTAGATAAGGGAAATTGACCGTCAAATAATCGGACAAACTAGCCGCTTCCGCAGCCGTTTGGACATATCCCATTACGGAGAATTTACCCGCATCGACAGCCTGAATGCTCACCCCTCTCCAAGCTCCATTATCGCTCAAGACATCGTTCATCGTTTTTGCGACCAATTCATCGATGACCACATTGTCTTCTGTGCTCATGATGAAGGGGATTTGGCTCACTCGATAATTCATTTCCTGGTATTCGACGCCTGTCTTGACGTGTCCGACTAAGAATAATTTCCCACTTCCAGGATTGAATGAAAATTGGACATCTTTGAATTTTTCTAGAGAATCTTTAATTTCTTGGACAGGCTCTTTTTGAACTAGTTCTGCTCCCCTTGACTTAAATAAGGAGAAGAAGCTCAAAAAGACAATTAGAAAAATAGCTGCAAATGAAGCGGCAGCTACCAAGTATTTCGTTGGGATCGGCTCTCGTTTCCAATCTCCCATTTCCTTAATGGCTAGGACCTCTTCTGCTTCCTCGCCTGAGGGAGCTTCCTCTTTCGGCGCCTCAAAAGAGGGGAGCATTGGGGAATAGATTGTCTCTTGCGGCGCTTCCCGGTCGATGATTAGGAAAACCGTTGTCCCTAAAGAGATCAAGTCTTGAGGAGTGACCGCCCGTTTCTCCACTATGGGAGAGCCGTTGACCACAGTGCCATTTTTCGATCCGAGATCTTCGATCTCGATCACTCCCATATCGCTTACAGTCAAACGGGCGTGATTTCTCGAGACGCTCAAATCTTGGAAGACGATATCGCAAGAATTGGGATCCTTGCCGATCACATAGGAGCGTCCCTTTTCAACCCCGATCTCCGCCCCTGCATTCGGACCTGAGATCACCTTCAAGAGAAGAGGTGTTTCAGCAGAGATCAGATTGAAAGGGAGTTCGCTTTCGCCTACATCTTCAAAGATCGTATCGTAAGCGCTTGATTCCGGTTTTTTTTCAGGCGGAGGAATGGTAACTGGTTCTTCCTCTTTAGGAGGCTCGGTAGGTTCCAGATCTTCTGACTTCAGATCGCCGAAGATATCGTCGTAGCCAGGTTCAGCTGCTTTTTTCTTTTTTCTTTTTGGTTTCTTGGGAGGCGCCTCCACTTCGGGGATGGCCTCTTCGGAAAAGAGCAATACGTGATTGCCAATTTGGATCCGGTCGCCCTCTTTTAAAAGGACTCTATCCTCGTGTTCTTCCTCGTTGACGAGGACGGGATTGACGCGGCTTAAATTTTTGACGTAGATCCCCTCGGGCGCGCGGGACAGCCGGGCATGTTTTCGGGAAACGGTGCTATCTTCGAGGACAAAATCGGCCTCATCGGGGTCTCTCCCGATCACCCAATCTTCCCCCTCTTCCAAATTCAATACCAGTCCGCGATGTGGACCTTCTTCAACGATCAGATGTGCTGGCATTTAACTACTTTGTTATCGCGCTAAATATAGGTTTCTTTCTCAAATTTTGTCACTTCTTCTCGCCAATAAATCAAATAGTTGACAAAATCTTCGATACTTTCTCTAAAAACCTGATAGTTCATTTCATACGGCAATCCGCGAGAGAGTGTCAAGAATTTCTCGTCTGGATCGAGTCCGATGCGTGAGCCGCCGGTCCCTTGACCGAGCAAATTTGCGCGCATCAGATAGATGAACAAGTCTTCCCGTTTCCCTTCGGGACAAGGGCAAATTTTCGCGTGCAAAGAGAGTCCAGGTTCTAGATCTCTCAGTTGCACCAGCACCTCATCGCTGAAGCGGAACGGGTAGAACTTTTGTTCATTCAACTTGGGTACAGGCTCTATCTTCAACTCCTCGCATAACTGCTTTAGGTGGTCGCGTAGCATGTAACCTCAATGACATTTTCTACGGAACGGAGAAAATTTACAAGAGAAAGAAAGAGAAATGATGACAAGATGGCTTCTCGCTTATGCCAGAGCCCGATTTTTTTCAGGAAAAATAAACCACAGAGATAGACACCACAGAGAAATATTCCGTGCGAGACCGAGACCGAACCGAGTACCGTTCTCCGAAGAAATCAACGCAAAGACGCGGGGTCGCAAAGGCGCAGGAAAATATACTAATCTTTTGCGTCTTGGCGT
>CAYZHU010000017.1:0-13283 GCA_964477585.1 uncultured bacterium | reverse complement strand
GCGTTAAATCTTCATTTAAGGGGTAGTGTAGTCGCCTTCGAAACCTGGAGCGCCAGGTATACGGATACGGAACTGAATGGATTGCTCAATCAGCTGCTGTCTGATTGCTTCCCGGTCTTCCGGATGAGTGATCGTGCTAAAATAGAGCTGGAAGTGCCCATCGATATAGGCTGTCACGTTTTGTCGAAGAGTGGCTTCCGGGGAAGAACGGACCACTTCAGCTAACTGCATAATAAAGAAGTCAGGCGTTGTCAGGGTCGGCTTTGTATTGAAGTGCATACACCCCAATTCATAATCAGCCTCTGTCTCGCAAGAGAGAAGAGCAAGCTGTTTAGACAACTCTTCCAGGTGCTCTTCGTTCTCAGGGCCGAATTGATAAAAACTCTTATCGCGGTTGCATGCCCTTACTAAAAAATCTTTTGCTCGCCCTTTTTGCGCAGTTAAAGCTTGTATTTTTGCTTGTGAATCTGGGAGTGGTCTAAGATCTAAAGGATAGGCTCCTGCAAATCCGAGCGCTAGGTCGTTTGTTTGAGAAAAGTCTTCTTTAAGTTTGGCTAAGAGCTGCTTGCGGCTCGCTGTGTCGAGCCTTTGCGCGGTTACAGCTCTCGATTGACCGCGTATGATGTTGGGGATTATTCCTTTTAATACGTCTATTAAAACGCTTCTTCTCCGGATTCTCTGTTCAATTGCAGGAGCTTTTCCTCGCACCGCAACAGTCAAATCGGCGTCGGTGAAATGGATATTCTTTAATTGGCTTCCTTGGATCAAAGGGGCAAATGGGAGAGACGCCTGTCGGTGGGACCGATCATTCGTTGAATAGGTGCGCCAGATGCTGTCGCTAAATCGTTGCCTCATCGCGTCATGGAAAACCATCCGGAGATCGAAGAGAAGCCGGGAAAGTTGCTGGTTATTATTATCTCGGATCCGATAAAGAATCTGGCCATTGTATTCCAAACTTCCGTCAGTCATATTGATCGTAACATCGTTCCAATTGATCCCTGGAGGAGGGGCAAATCCCGGAGCGGTTTGCACAGCTTGAAGGATCTGATTGTGGAGTTGGTTTCTTCTGGCTGCTTGCTCAGGGGTCGTTTGGATGATATAAAAACGGCCGTTTTCCCCTTGGATGACGATCTCTCCGTTATCCGCACCCGCAGGATTCCCTCGGACGGCATGGCCCGCAATAGGAGCTCCAGGGACTGCTCCTGGGACTCCAGGAGGGGCTGTATCAACGCGCACAGCGTGGCCCGCAATAGGCGCCGGGGCGACTGGGGTGAAGGCGAGCTGTAAAACTGTATCTGTTGACATTGATTATGGCCCTAATTATTTAATATAATTATATCATATTTTAAAGTGTTTTTCAATTTAAATATAAGTCATTGATTATTAGTAATATAAAAGGCCGTCTCATAGGAGACGGCCTAATAAGAAAATGGGAATTAAACCGCTTGGTTTGCGCGGGCCAATTCTGAGTAGTACGAACCTACCAGAGTGCTCTCTGTTTGGTTCAAGAATTCGTACACTTTAGAAGAGGCTTGGACGCCTTGGCCTTGCGAATCGCTGTTGAACTGCGCGTACTGTTGGAGTTCCTGGCTTTTCGCTTGGGCTTCCCGGTTTTTCGATGCGATTAAGTTCTGCTGTCCGTTTACAGTGCTGCCGATGCTAGAGCCGAGGTTATTGAGACGCTGTTCGTAAGTCGTGGTTTTTTGTTCATAGTTACTTCGCGCGGAACTCAAATTGTTCTTCGAATCGTCGATTTTTTTCCTAACGTCGTCGTAAAGCCTTCTTGCCCGAAGCGTATCTTCGCGTGGATTGGCTTCTTCTTCTGCACCGCCGCCTCTCATATTCTTCAAAAGCGATAGATTGCCCCGTTGATTCGCCGAATCTTCAGATGACCAATCGGTTCTTCGCAATTGATCCATTTGCTCGTCGCTGAGACGGTTTGCATTGGCTTGAAGGTTTTGATTCCCGCCTTTCAAAAGGACATTGGATTTTCCTTCTTCCAAACTCTTCTCTGCAGCAGTTAAGGAGTTCTCTTGGCTATCGAATTTCGCAAGATCTCCGTATTTGCCTAAGATACCGCTTCGATAAGCGACAGTTCCCAACGAAGCTGCGCTGAACCCAACTCCAACCGATCCTTGGGAGATCATCCCGATCGCTTGCTCTCGGTCCGACTCAGCTTGCTCATGGACTGTATCGTACATTGCTTGCCCGAGTCCTTTTGCCGCATCCCCTTGAGCCGCCTGAAGCGTCTTCATGGTTTCGATTTGGTCGATCCTGTTTTTATTGATGTATTGCAGGATCTGCGCAGCAGCAAAGCCAGTGACGGCTGCTACCGATGGTTCGTAACTTGTTCCGAATTGTGCCATAATATACTCCTATTATTATTTAACCTTTTTATACTGCCTGCGGGATTTTCAACATCGTCGCTAAGGCAGGAAGGGCTTGATAGACCCCTACAAAATTATTATTCACCGAGCTGATCATCGACTGAGTCGTATCGGTTGCGACCTGGAACATATCGACCAACCCTTGAGTCAATGTAAACTGCTGTTGGAATGTCCCCCATTTCTCGATTATATCAGCTGCTTTTTCCATCGCTTCCCCTTGTTTGATTTGGTTCACGTTTTGCGCTAAACGGAATCCGCTTTGCGCTAAAAGGAGTCCCATCAAAGAGGCGAAGTAAACTTTTTCCCCATATTCTGGGAACTTCGCAATCAGTTTATTTTTGATGTAGCCGTTCAAATTCCCTTCGGGTCCGAATTTCAATGCCAATCCGATCGCAGCCACGCTGAAGATTGCGCTTATTGCTGCTTGTCCTTCAGGCGAAGAGGTCATCTTCTCAGCTGAGTCTTGCCAGAAGCTTCCCATTGAAAGAGTGATCGCGGTGTTAGTGGGCAAGTTTTTCAGGATCGAAGCCAACATTTTCTGCATCTTTGTAGGAAGCGTTTCAGCCGCATTGGCTCCCGCTTCAGTAAATCCATCGAGACCAGCTCTTGGAAGGGAGATCAACACAGCCATTCCTACAGCTACCGTTACATCTGCGAGTAGCTCCGGACAGCCTGCCGCTTCTAATTTCTGTTCAAGCTCCTGTTTTGTCCCTGTAGCCGTCATGATGATATCGCCGAGGGCCATCGAGGCCATTGCCCAGTCTTCAGTCAAAAGACAGGAGATGAACATCACCGCGTCGGTGATGTAGTTGAGCCAAGTAGGTCCAGAGTTTTGAGAAGCAAGCTCTGCTTGGTAAGCCTTCATCTGCTCGGACGCTTGCTGCGCTAAAACAACGGCAGCTTTGGTCAGGTCTTGGGATTCGCTCGTCTCGATTTTCGACTCCTCCATCGAAGTTTGCGTGAAAGAGCTCAAGACGCCCGACATAAAGTCGACGTAAGCGGAGGTTGCTTGGATGAACCCCGAATGGAAAAAGTCGAACTGCTCGTTCGGGATGACAAATGTGTCGGCCCGACCTGGCGTCGAAGGATTGATTATATGGGTAGATGTCATAAAAACCTCTTATTAAATTACCCAGTCTTGAACTATCGAACTTGCCAAACCGGTTACGACCGAGTTTGCAACTTGTGCAAGGTTGCCGTAGTTGGTAGTAAACCCAGTCTGTGCTTGGCCCAAAGCCTGTAAATTGTTGCCGTAGCTAGTCGAAATAGACGAATTGTCAGAGTTATCGATATTGAGCTGCGACACCCAAGTCTGTTGTTGGTTAGGGTCTTTCCCAGGTCCTGTACCGAAGTAGGCGACCTGCTTTTCGTCATTAGCCATGATTGCCTGCATGTATTTAGACCAGCGTTCGCTGAGCGGGCCGACTAGGTGCGCGCTCAACGCCTCGATTCCCTGGATCAATTGGGTTTGGTCGCCCAAAAGGGATTGGGTTGCGATGGCAATAGCCGTCATTGCGTTTTGGAGCGTAAAGATCGGCGTAGTATCGAACTTGAAAGCCCCGTTGATATTGATCCAAGGAACGCTTGTAGGAGCTGTTCCGTTGGATGAATTGACTGAATCTGGTGTAGTCATAATTACCTTTTATTACTTTTCTATATTAATAATATTATAATATTTAATTAATAATGTAAATACTTTAGGCATAACTTTTAATCCCATTATTAATATCGGGATAGTAGTTTTTCAGGCTTATTTCTTTCATCAGCGCAGGGCCGCGAAGCGCGGTAGCAGAGGCGCAGGGGACGCAGGGAGAAAAATTATCCCGCTTTGCGGCTGGAATACTTTTATCGTTCAATCGTTGATTGGTGCGCAATAAAAGACTCGGGCTGGAGCACGGAAACGCAAACGTTCACGAAAAAGACTTGGTTTGAATACTCTCTAGTTCGATTTTTTCCTATAAATAAAAACCCCAAGGGGGAGGAGATCCCCCTGGGTAAAGAAAGAAAGGAAAGGAGAAATTCTTTAAGCTATCGCTTCTTGCTGCTGGAGCCCTTTCATATAAGGCGCTCTTTGCTGCGGCAATACAAACTCATCTCGAGGATGGGCTTCTTGCAAAATCTTGAGGATCTGGTCGAGCATCCCTGTCTGTTTCCAGAAGAGATACCATCGGTGAGTCGCCGATTTAGAGGCGAAATCAACCGATTTTGGAAGCGATCCCCATTTCGCTTTCGTCAAGACGACATAGAGAATCGAATTGAGGACAGCGCGCCATGGCGTATGGGGTTTCCCTCTTCCCCGTTTCTGGGGATTGGGAAATAGGTGGGAGAGACGCCCCCACTGTTCATCTGTAAGAAGAGTTGGATATTCTTGGTTTTCCATATTATTATTATTACCTCTATTAGTTTGAAACTTGGTGGCTGATGGAGTTCATAGTGACTGCATTCAAGCCGTTATGAGGATCGACTACTCCAGTACCTAATTTTAGGATCGCCTGGTGCTCTTGCTCTACCTGAGAGACCGCAGTGGTCAACTGAGTCGAGCTCGAAGAGACCGCTGAAGAAATCGCAGTGATCGAGCTAACAAACGATTGGAGCGCTGTCGTATCAGGGTTATCGGAAGGGGCAGGGGTAGGAGCTGGAGCAGGGATAATAGGAGGATTAGGTGCAAGTCCCTGTTTCAAGGCGCCGGCAATCTCTTGCTCGATTGTGAATTGACCACCAGGAACGAGAGGATTTCCTGAAGAATCTTCCCCTTTGAGGAGGTGGAAAAGATCGTCCGTCATCGCCGTCTGCGACCCTCCGTCAGGTGGCCAGCTGAAAGTCACCTGTGTAGAGTGCAATGTCTCGAGGAAGTTGGTGATAGCAGGGCTTAGCGAATTAGCGAACTGACTATTGGAATCGATTAGGTCGATCAGCTGGAAAATCGAATTTCGGAACGCGTCTACTTGATCGGCTCCAGCATGCCCATCTATACCCCCCGTACCCCAACCTTCGATCGATTGGGCGATCTGTTGGATCTTTTGGACATACCCTTGGTCGTATTGGTGCTGTTTGTCCATGATGTCGGCGTTACCGCTCTCGCTGTTCAAATAGCCATCGTCCATCGTCAACATGAAGGCGATGATCAAAAGCCCCGCGTCATGGAATTGGTTCCATACCGAATCCAAGGTGCCGAGCAAGTCTGCCGTTTGCATCTGCGTGATAGCGGCGTTCAAAGCTGCGATATCCATATTCGGGTTGGCGCTTTGTCCGCCTGAACTTGCAGAAGAGTTCAAAATCAACTGTTCGATCATGAACTGAGTCGAAGAATCAGCCCCTGTCCAAACCCATGTGTCAGTATTTGTTCCGTCTGCAGAGAAAGACCAAATTAGCTGCCCTTGGGCGTTGACGTGTTCGCCTTGGAAGACTGCGAGCGATTGGCTGCTCAACAGGGTGTTTACTTGATTATATAAATCTCCGAGGAAGGGGACTCCCTGGAATTGGGATAAGTAACCCTTCAAAGCATTTAAATAGGCTTCGTAGGAGCCCATTCCCGGGCCTTGTCCTTGATATCCTTCTAAGAAGGCGAAGTCGGCGTTGTGGACGAGACCGTCTAGAAGAAGTCCTCCTCCGATCATCGATAACATATTTTGCGCAGCAGTACCGAAAAGTCCGTTTTGCTGCATCGCAGAGATGTATTTGACTAGGGATGCAAGACTTGATGTCGATGGGTGGGCGTTGATGTAGAAGAGGATGTCCATGAGTCCGTTCATGTAACCTGTATGGGAAGCGTTATAGGCATCCCAGCTTGATCCGTTCCAACCTTCCAGGGTACCGTCGGGTCCGCCAGAGGGAGGAAGTGGAGGATCGGGAGGGAAATTAGAAGCGCCAAGCCCATTGCCAGAACCTAATTTTGGTTTGGGAGGCTGAGCCGCGGCTGCCACTTCTTGCTGAGAAGAAAGGGTTGTCATCATCTTCCGCTTCATCGATACTTGCGACGAACCGGTAGCGGCGATGATCTCCATTTTCACTTTTTCTTCCGCCTCTTTGCTCTTCTGCACAGAGTTGAGCAATTCAGGGGCTACGACGACTAAAGTGTCATCGAGTTGGACATTATTGATTGTTTCCATAAATTTCCTTCTTTAGGGAAGAGGCGAGCTGGGATAGATCCAGACCTGCTTCCTCGTAGAGTTTTTTTATTTGGTTTTTAAGTTCATCTTTTAATTGAGCCGCTAGCTTCAATGCCTCTTGCCGTACTTTGGGATCTTCCGATTGCAGTTTCTGGTTAAGCGCGGAGAGCTTTTTGATCGGCTCGCTAAATTGGCTTTTTAATTTCTCAATCGGGATGCTCGATAATTTTTCGAATGCATCCTTCAAATCGAGAGGAGATGGTTGCGGGTTCATCTAATTGGCTCCTTTTTGAGTAATTCAGGCGCTCTTTCTCTAAAGAACGCTTTGGTTTCGTTGCGGAATTTATCTGAGAGACCTACTGCATTGGCTCCAAAATAGCCTTTCTCCGTTGGCGGGGTATAAGTCCAGGGGAAGAAGATCGACTCGTAAGAAAGCCATTCGTTCTCTTGGCCTTTGAAAGCAGGGAGGCCCTGGCCGTCATTGTAGAGGCTTAAGAAGAAATCTTGGAAAGCTACGAAATCTGGATCTTTTGATGGGACCTCGATACAAGCATTGATCGCATCGGCATTGAAGAAGGGGTTGTTGGCTAAAATCGCGCAGATTGTGGCTGCCAAAACAAATTGATTTGGGAGTGCGCCGCCATTGTCCCCTCTTTCCAAAAACGATTGGATCACGCCGCCTAAATCGCCAGGCGCGTTGCGGCAAGAGAGCATGAAGAAGATCGCAGCTTCTTGGGTAAATGGGTCGGTGTCGCTTGCGAAGTTATAAGGGGAGTTTGCGTTATTGAGATAATTGAAAACAGCGAGAGCTGGACTATTGGTTTGGCTATTCCACCAGGCGCCATACTTTGTAATGTCGGAATTCCCTTCCATTTGGGTAATCAAGGCGGAAGCTGTAGGATCGGTAATCGTGACAGTTTCTTTCCCATCGTCAAAATCGAATGTAACCGTTCCGTCTTTGCCTACATGGAAGAGGGCCAAAACCTTGTTGTATTGGTCTTGGACCGATTGGATCTGTTGTAAAAGGGAAGCGCGGAGAGTCGGGTCGTTTGTTCCCTGTAATTCTTGTTCCAAAGAGCTATACCCTTCGGCCAAAAAGGCGAGAAGCCCTAAATCGAGAAGAGCTTGAAGCGCCGCTTCTTGTTCCGTCTGGCTTCCTGCTTTCACAGGAAGAAGGGGAGTAACTGGATGGACGTTATTATGCACTTTCATATAAACCTTATCTTTTGAAGAGCCCTTTTAACTCTTCGATTTCCTCTATTACTTGCTGGTAGGCTGGATTAGGGTCTTTTACGTCGATAAACTTCGACATCTGCTCCCGTTCCACCCCCAATTTTTGGGCGAGCGTATTCATTTCGTGGTCGATCGACTCTCTCAATTCAAGGGCCTCTTTCAGGGCCTCTGCTTTTACGTTCCCATCTTCTGAAGCGAGCTTTTCTTTGAGCTCTAAAAGATGGGTCGTCATCCCCCTGACAAAAGCGTATAATTTCTCAGGGTTGAGATTGTCTAAATCATTAACTAATTCATTTATGTTTAATATTGTCATAATCCTAAATCACCGTACCTCTATATTATACCTTAATTAAAAGAATGTCAATAATTTATTTATAATAAAATACGTAAGTATCTAATTATTAGTAACTTAATTAATTTAGCGTTATTAAAGCAGTCAAAATAGGCTTTTTTAAATATTAAGTTTATGTTAATATTTAGTTAGAATTAAAATATTAGATATCCCTAATTAAGCCTTTATATTGGGGTGGTAATATTAAGATAGTAAATATAAAAAGGGTTAATATTATGGGAAACAGTAGTCAGCCGGTATCAAATCCAGTATCAAATACAGGGTGGGGATTCTACATCTTAAAGTATGAAGAGGGTTCCAACTTTGTGAATGCAGCGCAAGGAGCGGTAGCCGATTTGCAGACTGCTTTGCAAAGCGGTGATTATGCTAAGATTTTGAGCGCGATCAATGCACTGAACGGTCTTTCCTCGGGAGCTAATTTTCAATCGGATTATCCTGATATCAATCAGGCTGCTGTCAAATCCTTCATGAGCGGTTTAGCCAATACCCTCAAGACTCAGGTCCTTCCTCAATATACAGTTTCATTTCAGGGACAGGTTGTAGGGAATCTGACGATTGACCCAAATATGACAGAAGGGGGGCAAATGTTCAATGACACCTATGAAGAGAAGGATATCGGCCCTAACATGCCAGCCCCTGCCGGATTTCCAACCGATCCCAATTTTCAGAAAGTATTCGCACAAGTGGCGCAGATGGCAGAGGATAACAACGCCTCGCTTGTTGTTTTCGTAAATGGGATTCAATACACGATTACAGGAGTTCCCCACCAAACCCCCATTCCGGGCGGCGGCGGAGATGATACAGATGTGATTATGACGATATCAGCCTCAGCGCCTCTTTCCTCTTGGGCGGCTCAAGATCCCGGCTCTGTAACGGTAAGCGGTCCAGCAGACGGAACTGATTCTCTGACCAATTTTATTAACAGTTTTTAATTTGTTGGTGCGATGTAGAAAAGAAGCTGCGCGCATGCTTATAACTGCGGCGCTTTAGCAACAATTCCTTTTGAACGGGATAGTTTAACAGTCTCTAAGACCCGCTAAGTAAATTTCCCAAAAGAAGGAATAAAGTGCCTAGAAATAAAGAGGCGTCTCCTGTTCCTGAGGTGTCAGTATTATTATTGGTTTTCTGCAGTGTTTCTATAGCAGCTTCAACTCTATTAGCATGAGGAAGATTTCTTGGCTGTTTATTTAATTCCACTAAAAACCTACTAAAAAGGTTCTTCAGCTCAGATATGTTATCGGCATTGTTTAGCCAATTGAGAACATCTTTGCAGTTTTTGGATTCCGCTGCATTCCTTAATACAGTAACCATTTGCAAAGGTGACCATATTTCTTCATATCCTGTTTCGCTTACAGCATAAAATATTGATTTAATGAAAGTCCTGAGATCAGTTGGGTTCCGATTAAGGAGCAGCTGTTGGATTTTTTCATTAAGAAATTTTTGAGCTATTCTATATCTATCTTCAGGAGTTGCGTTTTTATCTGCTTGGTCTAACCCTTCTAATAAAGTTGTAATTTTTATAGTATAGGCATTCTGCTTTTTCATTAGTTGCTGTTTAGCTACAGGAGCCTCGCATATATCCATAAGTCGAGCCATTAATTTTATCACTCTAGGAATAGATGGATAGATTTCATTTTTAGGATTTGCAACGGCTCTGATTACAGCTTGAAAAAAAGGAGCAACTGCATCTTTTGACCAATTATCTTTCACGAATAAATCGCTTACGATATCGATCATAGCTCTATCTATTTTTCTTTCTAGGCATTGTTTTGTTCGATCTTTAGATGATAATAAAGACTGTCTGGGAAGACTTGATATTTCTGATGCCATAATAACCTCTTTTATTGGTTATTATATCAAGATTTCGGTAATATTTCTTTTAAATATTATCCCGCTATTTAGTTATTATCCCGTTATTGTCTAGCGTTTTCAGAGGGGGGATAGACTAGGAGGGTGAAGCCCCCGCTGCCCCAAGCTATAAAAAAATAAGTTAAACCATTTTACGGTCTACTTTATTTCCTGACAGCTCCTAAGCAGAGCGGTCGCGGATTACTTTCGGGGGTTTGTTCTCGACGATAGACTCTTTATCGATAATGATCTCTTTGATAGTCGGATCAGAGGGGACTTCAAACATCAGGTCCCGAAGAACATTCTCTGCGATCATCCGAAGGGCGCGGGCCCCTGTGCCCGTATCTTTGGCCCGTTTCGCCATCGAGAGAAGAGCCTCTTCCGTAAACTCAAGTTTCACGTTCTCCTCGGCAAAAAGGTGCTGGTACTGCTTGATGATCGCATTTTTTGGACGGACGAGGATATCGACGAGATCTTCCTCTGTGAGCTCATTGCAGTTGGCAATGCTGTTGAACCTTCCGACAAATTCAGGGATCATGCCGAAGGAAATGAGATCTTCCGGCTCTATTTTAGAGAGAAGAAAGTTGGTCTCATGCACATCAAACCCTTTTTTCGAGCTGACGTCAAATCCAATTGTGCTCTTTCCTAGCCTTTTAGCGACCATTTTGTCGAGATGGACAAAGGCGCCCCCCACGATGAAGAGAATATTTTGCGTATTGACTTTGATGTATTCTTGGTTTGGATGCTTCCTTCCCCCTTTAGGCGGGACGTTCGCAACGGTCCCTTCGACGATCTTCAGAAGGGCTTGCTGCACCCCTTCTCCTGAAACATCGCGGGTAATCGAAACATTGGAAGTTGTCTTCCGGATTTTATCGATCTCATCGACGTAGATGATCCCATGTTCCGCTTTTGCCACATCATAATCGGCAGCTTGAAGAAGGCGGAGGATGATGTTCTCTACGTCTTCTCCGACGTAGCCCGCTTCTGTCAATGTTGTGGCGTCAGAAATAGCAAAGGGGACATCGAGAATGAGGGCAAGAGTACGGGCCAGAAGGGTCTTGCCAGAGCCAGTTGGACCGATCAGCATCACGTTCGATTTGCTATACTCCACTTCCGATTGTTTTGAAAGGGAGCGGATCCTTTTATAGTGGTTATAGACAGCGACCGAAATCGTTTTTTTTGCCGATTCCTGCCCAATGATATACTCATCCAAATGAGATTTGATCTCCTTCGGCTTCAATAGCTTCATTTCATAGCTGACGGGCTTTTTTTGGATGATATCGACACAAAGCCCGACACACTTATCGCAAATGTAAGCATTGGGACCGGAGATCAATTTTTCTACGATGTCTTCAGTCCTTCCACAGAAGGAGCAGCTGGCCATCTCATTGGGAGTCGATTTTTTGGTCATGGGATACTTGCGTTCAGTTCAGGGTTTCGGGCTGCTGCTGCTACAGCATTCAATTGGGCAGGTTTTGCGATTTGATCGACAATTCCATATTTCAAGGCTGCCTCGGGATCCATATAAAAGTCCCGCTCGGAATCTTCGGAGATTCTCTCTATCGACTGCCCCGTAAATCGGGCCATCAGATGAGCGGTAATCTTCTTCAGTTCTAAAATCTCTTTCGCTTGAAGGGCGATATCTTCCGAGGTTCCCATCACTCCGCCATACGGTTGGTGGATCATGATCCGGCTATGAGGAAGGGCAAAACGTTTCCCTTTCGTACCTGCAGCAAGGAGAAGGGCTGCCATCGACACGGCTTGGCCGATGCAATAGGTGTTGATATCGCAACCCAAGAATTGCATCGTATCTAAAATGGCAAGACCTGCAGTAATCTGCCCGCCATTTGAGTTGATATAAAGGTTGATATCCTTTTTGGGATCTTCCATTTTCAGAAATAGGAGCTGCGCGACGACCACGTTGGCGACCTGATCGGTAATATCAGTGCCAATGAAAATGATTCGATCCTTGAGAAGACGAGAGTAGATATCCATCGAGCGTTCACCACGCCCAGTATCTTCAATCACATACGGAGTTAACGACATACAGTATCCTCAGTTGCTTTCTATCTCAGTTATAGTCGTCTTCAAAGCGTTTTTCAAGCTTTTTAAGTGCGGATAATCCAATCTTGCGCTTTGGCTAGGATCACTTTTGATAGGGCCAACGCATAGACTTCTTTCGGGATCTTATCTATATCGATGTTGCGGCTGCCATAAGATTGCAGGGTAGCAATCGCTTCATCTTGAACTTGTTTATGGGTAACGGGAATTTTTTGATCTTGGACAATTTGCCGAGACAAATAGAATAGGCGGACCGCTTGGGCTGACTCCATAGAGATCTTCTCTTCGAGTTGAGCTCTCTCTTCTTGAGACATCTTATTCCAATTTGCCTTGAATTTCGGATCTTGCATAAATTGAGATTGTCGATGCTTCTTCTCAGTATCGATCAACGATTGGGGGAGTTCGAAAGGATATTGTTCGATGAGGAAATCGTTCGCCTGTTCCCGAAGCGCATTCTGCACTTTATCGTCTGCTTGCTTATTCAGCAGATTCGAAATGGATTCTCGCATGTGGGAAACATCGGAAGCGCCTACTTTCTTCGCAAACTCATCCGTCAGCTCGGGGAGGACTGCCTCTTCTACCTTTAAGATATGGAGGCGCACCTTTTTCGGCTTAAATTCTTTCTTTTCCTCTTCGGTAGCGTTGTCATCAGCCTCGCTCATCCCTTCCAAGATGTCGCCTGCTTTAGCTCCCTTAACGAGTTGTTTCATCCAATTGGCCATCCGTTCAGCAGAAACTTCAAAACGGATATGGTGGAACACTTTTTGGACTGTATCTCCATCGATCGTATCGAGGTCGATCATGATATAATCGCCCTCTTTCACCGGGCGGTCTTGGATCAGCTTCCACTCAGCATAGAAGAATTTCATCTGCCGAATCGCCTCTTCGATCTGCTTTTCTCCAACTTCAGGTCTATCGACCGGTTTTGGTTGAAACAGTTTTGGATCGACACTCGGGATTTTCGGCTCTGTTTCGAAAGAGAAAATGATTTCGGCGCCTTCGTCGTCCATCTTTTTTAAATCGAACGAGATCGGGGCGTTGTTGTTCAAAACTGGAATTTTTGCGCTTTTTTGCGCTTCGAGATAGGCTGCATCGGCGATCGATTTATGGAGCTGCCTCTCCACGTCAGCTGAGAATTTTTTCAAAATCATCTCTTCAGGGGCTTTCCCTTTGCGAAAACCGGGAAGAGAGATCTCCTTGCTTACGGCCTTAACTGCATCTTTCCTCGCCTCTTTTACAACAGGCGCGGTAGCTTTAACATGGAGTTCTATGCGGCATAAAGGTCTTCTGTAA
>CAYZHU010000016.1:0-18103 GCA_964477585.1 uncultured bacterium | reverse complement strand
GTGCTATGGCCAATCCAAAGGGCGGAACAGGCATTCCGATCAAATGGAGGGACACTTGCAGGATATTTGAAATCGGATGGAGGCTCGCAAGCTCTCTCCCGGTCGTCGTAAAAGCCGGCTTTCCATAGGAAAAAATCCCACAGCGTTCTGCGCGTATCAGCTAAATGAGGGTTCGTAAATGGCATAGGCATCTGTATCGCAAAATAAAGATTTTTTAATAATTCTCAAACTAATTAACCATGATTCTGATAATAAAGATCTTAAATTATTTATACCTGAAAGAAAGATTTTTAAGATTGGGTGTGGTATATTGAGGGTTGTACCGAGAGAGATTCAAAAATCGGATTATGGCAAGAAGGCGCCCTGAATTTGAGCCAGTCTCTGACGTTGTCGAAGCAGCTAAACTTTAAAAAGTTTAGCGATGCAGACAGGCTCAAAGACAGTGGCTGTCCGACGCCGCCAGAACCGATTTTTCAATCACGAGCGGTATAAATCCCAGGAAGATTTAATATGCAGCCTTCAAGCCTTACGCGCTACCCTATTGGAAGTATTCGAGAATTGTGGTCTCTCTCTTTGCCATTGATGATTTCCACTTTGGCCACTCTCTTTATGATTTTTACTGACAGGATCTTCCTCTCCCGCTATTCCATTGAGACGCTGAACGCGAGTGTGAACGCGGGGACGCTCGCCTGGGCTTTCATGAGCGGGATTGGAATGGTTACCGCCATGTCGGAAGTTTTTGTCGCTCAATACAATGGAGCAAAACAAGGCAACCGGTTGGGCCGGCCTGTCTGGCAGATGATCTGGTTTTCTTTATTTTCTTTCCTTATTTTTATCCCACTGGGGATTTGGGGCGCCCCCTCCTTTTTCTCCAATAATCCTCACGCAGAATTGGAGATCGTCTATTTCCGCTGGCTGATGTATTTCGGTCCCTTTTATGCTCTATTGACTGCTTTTGCTGGGTTTTTTATAGGCCGGGGAAAGACCAAAATCATGATCGTCCTGGCCATCGTCGCAAACATCATCAATATTCTCTTGGATAGGCTTCTGATCTTCGGCGTGCCTGGATGGATCCCAGAGATGGGAATTCAAGGAGCTGCGATCGCAACTTGTTTTGGCTACTTTTTCGAATCGGTCGTTCTCGCCTTTCTATTCTTGCGGAAAGAAAATAGAATCTCCTTCGGGACAGGAAACTGGAAGCTTGATTGGACAGAGATGAAAAAGTGCTGGAAAGTCGGGATTCCTCAGGGGACTTTTTGCTTTCTTGAGATATTAGGATGGGCTGTTTTCTACTGGATGATGACTTCTTTGGGAGAAAAACATATTACCATTTCGAGCATTTGCCAAAGTTTTGCGATCCTTCTCTCCTTCTTCTGCGAAGGATTAAGCAGAGGGGCTGCAGCCGTCGCAGGTAACTTGATCGGGGCAAATCGGCATGATCTTATAAAAAAAGTTCTCCGCTCTGGATTCTATCTCCTCGTTTTATTTTCTCTCGCTACTTCTGTTTTTCTCGTTATCGATCCAGTCGATACGGTCCGAGTTCTCTTCTTCGAACATTTTAACTCAAATAAAGACGCCCTTAGCCCATCTCTTTTAAGTTCACTTAAAATTTGCATGGTCTTCACTTTTATCTATATGTTCTTCGATGGTCTCCGCTGGGTCTTTTCAGGTCTTCTAGTGGCTGCTGGAGATACTTTCTTCCTCTTGATCGTCGGTTCTCTTTCTGTCTGGGTCTTCCTTCTGGCTCCTGTTTATTTCATAGTCGTCCGCAATTCTCTAATCGTCGAATATGCATGGGGCTTTACAATGCTTTATGCGGCGATCTTTTTTATCGTCTATTGGATCCGGTTCCGGCAAGGAGCTTGGCAAAAAATCAATCTTCTCACACCGGTGAATACTGAACTAAGTAAGCCTGCCGAACCGCCCTCTCCCACTCTTGCCGATCAATCTGAGTGACAACGTGGTCATCTAGACGATAATAAGTCACTTTCCCGTCTTCGATTTTTCTGAACGTCTCATAATGGCCGCTTTGAGTCGATTCGCCTTCATGGACCGTCACAGCTGCTAATTGATAATTGCGAATCTCTCCACTATTCTTCTGGACGGGAAGAACATCCGGAATAGAGACGTCTTTCGTAATTTTCACAATCTTTTCACGATGCTTTAACCGCCGGGGTAAAACTTTAGCCAGCCAATTCGTCGAACGGATTGATTCCATTCTCTTGATCTGGAACCGGAGCGATCTGGGAAATTCGAGAAGATGGAATTTGCGCCGAATCGGCTGGTATTTCTGATCGATCTGATTTTCATTTATGTGGGTGATCCAATCTGATCGATTTGGGATTCTCAATTTCTCATTGCAAAAATGCTTAAACATCCTTCCCAATTCTGGGTGTTGATCTTTTGGATCGATCGAAAGGGCAATCCCCCAATCGCGGATCGTTTTTCGGGTAATCCCATCAGGATGGCCCGCAATCGGCGTAACGCCCGCAACTCGGTAGTGATTTTCCTCCTCGAGCTGGAGCTTTAACGAATTGGGGAGTAAATCGAGAATGACTCCTGCAGCTTCAGCTGCATCGAGCTGAACAGCTGGGGAGGGGTTGATCAGCTGTGAAATCCGGTTCAATACCAAACGGAGATATTGGGAATTGGCATTGACAAGGGCGAGATTGTCGCGCCTTGCGTGGTCGTAGATCTCGAAAAACTGGCTAAATGTAGGCTGCAAGATCAATAAATTGGGATAGATCTCGTCCCGGAATTTCCGAAGCTCCTCTTCGAAGCCGGCATTCGGGACGTAACCAGCTAAAAATTGAGAAAAAGCTGCCTGCACAGGAAGAGGGTGATTCTGTATATAGTTTCTAAACCCATTGACAAGGCCGTCTGGCAGCTCATATTGCTGCATGTATTGGATGAAAGGCTCCATTTCTGGTGGAATGGGAATCCTGATCCACCTAGCGACGAGAGGATCGCTTTCAATCCATTGCAATAGCGAATTGAGCCAACAGTTATTGCCTAGTCTGAAAATACCTCGAGGAGCCGTTTTCGGCATGTGGTCAGGCATGTGGATCGCAAAACGGATTGGTTTTTTTTCGATATATTTCAATAGTGGGGGCATCGCTTCAATACGCTGCGCAAACACAGATGGCTCTAGTTGGAAGAAGAAGGAGGCCAAGACGGCAGCTCCTATTGCAAACAGCGGAAGCAATACCGCCTGAAAGGCAAGGGGCAAGAGAGCCGCGCTCATCACAATCACAGAGAAAACAAAGAAAATCCTGACAGCAAGCTGGATGATGGTGTGGACGATCGCTTTTTGTTTGGGAGATCTTACCTTATGGGACAGTTCTTGATGAATTCCCAGACCTTTTTGACTTCTTGCTAAGCTGACGCTCATGATTCGACACCATTAAACTGATGGGAATGGAGTCGGTTATTTCTTTCTCCCCAAAGAACTGGATGGGGCCTGGATAGCGATACCGATCTTCGATTTCCCAAGCTTTTCTAAAGCGCGAAAAATATACAAAAACTTTTCCTTTGATGTCTACTAAAGTTTTTCGAATTACCGCTTTTTGTTTTCCTTTCCTCTCCTCAAACCAAATGAGCTGTACAATGGGGACAGCTTTGACTTCCCATTTTTCGGGAGGCTTTTCTAACTTCTGCACCGAGCAGATCATCCCGGTCAACCGGTCCCGTATGCAAAGAGCGGCGAGCCTGCCTAGCGCATAACAATAATTCGCATCGAAATTAGAGGGGAGCCCAGCTCTTCCTTCATAGCCCATAAAATGATCCTGAGCCGAAAATTTTCCAGAAAAATTTCTCCTCTTCAGTTCTCTTTTTACCCATTCGATCAACAGCTGCTCAGTGGCAATCAAAGAGACTTGCACATTTCCATGAGGATCGCGGTCCAATACCAATTGCTTCTGGATTTTTTCAGGAAGTTTTTTGAAGAGGGCGTCGCTCTCTTTAGATAAATTCCCTTCTACCTGTTTTTGGGAGGCTAATATTCCGTTTAATTCCCCAATTAGCTTTTTGAATTCGGGCATGAATTCGATCAATCCTTCCGGCACCAAAATCACTCCATATTCTTTTCCAGCCTCTTTCCTCCGGATCACTAAATCGGCAATCTCGTTCACAACTTGATCCACCCCTTTCCCCTCTTCTCCAATCAGAGTCAGGTTTGGATGAGTCGCTAAAGCGCATTCTAAAGTAATGTGGGAGGCGGATCTCCCCATCAATTTGATGAAGTGGTAGTACTTTTTCGCCGACAAAGCATCCCGTGCGATGTTCCCAATCATCTCGGAGTAGATTTTACAAGCGGTATCGAAGCCAAAAGAAATTTCAATGTCTTTAGATCTCAGATCCCCATCGATAGTCTTGGGTACGCCGATCACTCTCGTATCGCACCCCTTTTCTAAAAAATATTCGGCAAGCAGCGCGGCATTCGTATTCGAATCATCTCCTCCAATGATAACTAAACCATCGAGTTTATGCGACTGGCAGCTCTTCAGCGCCCCCTGAAACTGCTCTTCCGTTTCGATCTTCGTTCTTCCCGAGCCGATCAGGTCAAATCCCCCCTGATTCCTCACCTCATCGACACTTTCGATTTTTTTCCATTTGTTTGCCACAATCCCTGAAGGGCCATCGAGAAAGCCGATCACCTCCCCTTGGATCGCATCGAACAAGCCTGAGATCACATTGTGTCCTCCAGCTGCTTGCCCTCCAGAGAAGACCACTCCGATTTTCAGCCGCCCCTTCTCCCCTTTCCCCTTTTCTAAACGATAGCTCCCCTGTCGATAAGTCCGAGGGAACGATTTCTTCATCCCTTCGGCCGGCGTTTCTTTTACTTCTCGTAGAACAACGCGGCTTAAATCTTTTAGTTGGAGAGGGACAAGGGGTCGATATTTCAATCGCTCCCGATGCAATGGGCTAAATTCATTTTCCATAGTCATACACTATAGAAAAAAGGTAAATTTAACAAGCCACTCTACTAAATTCCGTGCGAGACCGAACCGAGCACCGATTTCCGAAAACGACGAGATCAACGCAAAGACGCCAGGACGCAAAGACGCAAGAAAATTGAATTGTCCTGACTGCCGGCGCCTCGCCGATCCCTGTTTCGACATTCTCATCAAAGAATTTTAACAAGATCTGCGGAAACCTGTTTTTATCTGCCTTTGTCGCAGGGGGAGAGCGCGAGAGGGGCTTCCCTTCTCGCCCATGCCGCCGATTTCGAAGAAATCGTGCGGAACTGCCGAAGGCAGTAAAGAGTTCGGCCCGATATCGGTCTCACGGATTTTTGCAAAGCCTTTCTAGATCTAACTCCTGCGAAGCAGGAAGAATTTTTCTTTCTGCGTCTTTGCGTCCTGGCGTCTTTGCGTTGATTTTTCGGAAAACAGTGACTCGGTATCGGGCCCGGTCTCGCACGGAATTTACTAACAGGCGGGGGCGGCGACTGAAATTTGGATGGCGAGTCCCCCTTCGGAGGTCTCTTTGTATTGGGACTTCATGTTCTCTCCAGTCTCCTTCATCGTGCGGATGACGGCGTCAAGAGAGACTCGGTGCTCCCCTGTCCCACGCATCGCTAGGCGGGCGGCATTGATCGCCTTGATCGCTCCCATCGTGTTTCTCTCGATGCAAGGTATTTGGACGAGGCCGCCTGGAGGATCGCATGTGAGTCCCAGATGGTGCTCCATCGCAATTTCCGCAGCATTTTCAATCTGTTCGTTGGTCCCGCCTAAGATTGCAGCGAGGCCTGCTGCTGCCATTGAAGAGGAAACGCCAATTTCCCCTTGGCATCCCATTTCCGCAGCTGAAATAGATGAACCCTCTTTGAAGAGAATCCCAATCGCGGTTGAAGTAAGGAAGAAAATTTTCAAAGCGTCAAAATCAAATTCAGGGATAAATTTCTGACAGTAATGGAGGACCGCTGGAATCACGCCGGCAGAACCGTTTGTGGGAGCTGTTACAACTCTGCCGCCCGCAGCGTTTTCTTCATTGACAGCTAGAGCAAAAAGGCTAACCCATTCCATCACTAAGGTGGGATCTTCGGCAAATTTATTTTCCGTCTCCGCTAGAGCTTCATAGAGGCCAGGGGCTCTCCTTTGAACTCTCAGCCCGCCCGGAAGCTCTCCTCGGGTGCGGATCCCCCGATCGACACTCCCCTGCATCGCATTCCAGATCTTCAAGATCCCAGCCCGAAACTCTTCCTTCGAATGGAGCGCCTTCTCGTTTTCGAGGACGATTTCCCAGATTTCTTTATTTTCTTTTTCGCAATGGGCGAGCAATTCTTCGGCCGTCTTATAAGGATACGGGACTACACGCACTTCTTTTGCCGCCCCTTCTACCGCCTCTTTGTGATCGAGGACAAATCCCCCTCCGATCGAGTAATAAAGCGCAGCATGGAGCTTCTTCCCATTCTTGTCGAAGGCTGTGAAACGGAGGGCGTTGGAGTGGTAGGGAAGCCGTTTCCCTTTGAGAAATTGCACTTCTAAATCTGGATCGAAGGAGATGGGATAACGCCCAAATAGGCGAATCTTTTTTTCATTGCGGATCTGATTCACGAGATGGGGTACCGCGTCGGGGTCTACAGTTTCCGGCCTTTCCCCGGTCAATCCGAGGAGGATGGCGATATCGGTCGCATGGCCATGTCCAGTCATGGCAAGGGAGCCGTAAAGCTCTACTTTTAAAGAGGCAACTTCTTCTAGCCATTCCCGTTCTTTGAGTTCGACAAGAAAGCGCCTTGCCGCTCGCATGGGGCCAACCGTATGCGAGCTTGAAGGGCCGATGCCTATCGAAAAAATCTCCAATGTGCTAATAGATCCCATAAACGGGCTATATTTTTACCCATTTGAAAGAATCCTAGCAAGAGAAATTGATACTTGATATACTCACCCTCTTATGACAATAAAATATATATTTGTTACAGGCGGCGTGGTCTCTTCCCTTGGCAAGGGGATTACCGCTGCATCGATCGGGCAGTTGCTTGAGAGCCGCGGGCTAAAAATCGCTTTATTGAAGCTCGACCCCTACCTCAATGTCGATCCAGGTACCATGAACCCGTTCCAACACGGGGAAGTCTATGTAACCGACGATGGGGCTGAAACCGACCTCGACCTAGGCCACTACTTCCGATATACCAATTCCCCACTCTCCCGCGCTTCGAATGCAACTTCGGGCCAGATCTATGACACTGTCATCAAAAAAGAGAGAAAGGGCGACTATCTCGGCAAGACTGTACAAGTAGTTCCCCATGTGACCGATGAAATCAAAACCCGGATTATCGCCTGCGGGACACAAGAAAAAGATACCCAGGTTGTCATTGTGGAGATCGGGGGTACCGTCGGCGATATCGAATCGCTCCCTTTCCTCGAGGCAATCCGACAATTCCGATATGAAAGGCCGAAGGATTGCATCAATATCCACCTCACCTATGTCCCCTATTTGAAAGCTGCGGGCGAAGTGAAGACAAAACCGACCCAGCACTCAGTCCAATCGCTACGGCAAATTGGGATCATCCCCAACATGATCCTCTGCCGCTGCGAAGAATCGCTTTCCGATGAAATCAAAGCGAAAATCTCCCTATTCTGCAACGTCCCGCAAGAGGCGGTGATCGATGAGAAAGATGTGACCCACAATATTTATGAGGTCCCCTTAGAACTGCACAAGCAGGGCCTCGACGAGATGATCTGCGAACTTTTGGATATAAGGGTAGGGCCAGCCGATCTTTCCCAATGGAAAAAAATGGTTGACTCTAGCCTCCACCCAAAAGGGAAAGTGGTGGTTGGGATCGTCGGCAAATATATGGACCATCAAGATGCTTATAAGTCGGTATTCGAGTCGCTCCAGCACGCGGCGATTGCTGCGGGAGTGGGCCTCGAGATCCGCCGTTTCGAATCGGACCGGATCGTCGAAAATGGATCTGTCGAGGGCACGATCGGCGGCTGCGATGGCTATGTGGTCCCGGGAGGTTTTGGAGAGCGGGGATGGGAAGGGAAAGTCCTTACCGCAAACTATTGCCGGACCAAAAAAATCCCCTATTTTGGACTTTGTTTAGGGATGCAGATCCTCATTGTCGAATTTGCGCGCAACGTTTTGGGATTGGAAAAGGCCCATTCGACCGAAGTGGACAAAAATACTCCTCATCCCGTGATCTCGATGTTGACCGAGCAAAAACACATTGAGAATCTTGGCGGGACGATGCGCCTTGGCGCCTACCCTTGTTCGATCCAATCCAATACCCTCGCCTACAAAGCGTACGGGAAAAAATTGATCTGGGAGCGGCACCGCCACCGATACGAATTCAACAACAAATACAAAAAAGAATTCGAAGGAAAAGGGATGGTCTTTTCTGGTACGTTAGAACACGGCGATCTGTGTGAAATATCGGAAATCGCTTCCCATCCTTGGATGTTGGGAGTCCAGTTCCATCCTGAATTTAAATCTAAACCGCTGGCCCCCCATCCTCTCTTTAAAGACTTCATCTCCGCTTTAGCTATAAATACGACTTTCTCTAAAAGAATGGACTATGAAAAGAGTAGCAGCCATTGACTTCGGACTGAAGAGGATTGGGATCGCGATTTCGGATGAGAATAAGCGAATCGCACTTCCTCTCACCACTGTCGAAGGAGGAAAAAAGGCGGTGGCCAATATTTTGGCTGCATTGAAGGGAAAAGAAGTAGAAAAGTTCCTAATCGGCTACCCGCTCCTGATGAGTGGAAAAAAAGGGGAGATGGCAGAACTGGTAGAAAAATTTGCTGCCGAATTGGAATCTATAAGCCATATCCCTGTGATTTTGCAAGACGAGCGGCTTTCGAGTAAACATGCGGAGGCTAGCTTAAGAGAGATCCCCATGAACCGAGAGAAAAGAACGGAGAAAATCGATATGATTGCAGCCACTTTTCTCTTACAGAGTTATCTCGATCAAGCGCGATGACAACCCTTTGCCCCACGATCTCTGCCGGCGAGCTATACGAAAAATTAGGCCGCGTCTCCGTCGATAACCCTTTATGCCGCTATACCTATGAACGGTGCGAAAAGCTCCTTCCCCTCATCAATGAAATCCTCGAATTGAAAGCGGAAAAGAATGCGATTATCCTAGCACACGTCTATGTCCATCCCGACATCGCATATGGGGTTGCCGATCATATCGGCGATTCCTACGGTTTGGCAAAAAAAGCAAAAGCCGCCCGTGAAAAAATGATCGTTTTCCCCTCTGTCCGTTTCATGGCGGAGACAGCAAAGATCCTGAACCCTGAAAAACTTGTGATCGACCCGAATCCGAACGGAGGATGCACTTTGGCCGATAGCATTACGGCTGAAGATGTCTATCGGCTTCGGGAGAAATACCCCCATCATACATTTGTCTGCTACATCAATACGACAGCCGCTATTAAAGCGGCTTGCGATGTCTGCGTCACTTCTTCTAACATCTATCGGATTTTTGAGCGGCTTCCAACTGATAAAATTTTCTTCCTCCCCGATCAGTATATGGGAGAAAATGCAAAAGAACACCTTCGAAAAAAAGGGATCGACAAAGAAGTACTCACCTATCCAGGAGCCTGTTATGTCCACGAACAGTTCGATCCAGAAACAGTTGCATTCATCCAAAAAGAAAATCCAGATACAATTGTCCTCGCCCATCCCGAATGCAGACCAGAGGTGGCTTCAAAGGCGCATGTAGTCGGGTCGACAACAGAAATGGTCCGGTATGTAAAAGAGCATGCTGAGGAATCGAAGCCATTTTTGCTATTGACAGAATGCGGTGTGGCATCGAGACTAAATATAGAGGCACCTAAAGCTAAACTGATCGGCAGCTGCATGCTTTGTAAATATATGAGATCGAATTCCCTCTCTTCGATAGCCCAAGCGTTAAAAGATCCGCTACCCTCGCAAGTGATTGAAATTGAGAGATCTATTTTAGAAAAAGCTCAGCTCTGTATCGAAAGGATGTTTACCTATGCAGAATAACAATCCCCTGGAAGAAAAAGGGCGCCTTTCCCGCAACATCGATCCCTGCATCCTAGTCATCTTTGGCGCAACAGGGGATCTCATGGGAAAAAAGCTCGCGCCAGCTATCTACAATTTGGGAAAAGAGGGTCTGCTACCCCCCAATTTTGCCTGCGTCGGATTTGCGAGAAGGGAAAAAACCAATGAGCAATTCCGCAAAGAAATAAAACAAGATATCAACACCTATTCCCGGACCAAACCGATCGACGATTCTTTTTGGATCAATTTCCAGGAGAAAATCTTCTACCACCGCTCTGAATTTGATGACGATGCCGGTTATGAAGCATTGGCAAAATTTCTAACCCAGCTCGATGGGCGTCTCGCCACTCGAGGCAACCGGGTTTTTTATCTCTCTGTCCAACCCAAATATTTCGCTGTCGTCATCGAAAAATTAAAAAAGCATGGGCTGATTTACGACGATAAGACAAAAGAGCGTTGGTCGCGGGTAATCATCGAAAAACCGTTCGGCCACGATTCGAATTCTGCAGCTGAGCTCCAAACCGATATTTCCAAAAATTTAAGGGAATCGCAAACGTATCGAATCGACCACTATCTCGGAAAAGAGACAGTCCAAAATATCTTGGTATTCCGTTTTGCAAACTCGATCTTTGAGTCTCTTTGGAACTACAAACATATCGATCATGTACAAATCACTGTTGCCGAAGATATTGGAATTGGCACCCGAGGCCATTTCTTTGAAGAAGAAGGGATCTTGCGGGACATCGTCCAGAATCACATGATGCAGATCCTCTCTCTAGTCGCCATGGAACCCCCCGTCAACTTAAGCGCAAGGGCTATCCAAGATGAGAAAGTGAAAGTGCTCCAATCGATCCGCCCCTTGTTAGAATCAGATTTTGAGCACAATGTGATTCGAGGTCAATATGGGCCTGGCTATATCGAAGGGGAAAAAGTGGCGGGCTATCGGCAAGAAAAAGACGTCGCCCCTAAATCAAATGTGGAAACCTACGTAGCCATCCGATTCTTTATAGACAATTGGCGGTGGGCAGGCGCGGTCCCTTTCTATTTACGGGCAGGGAAAAGGCTTCCCAAGAGAGCTTCGGAAATCGCCATCACATTCAAAGATGCCCCTGGCGTTCTATTCCAACAATCGGGACAGAAACACGATCCGAACGTCCTCGTTCTTAGGATCCAGCCCAATGAGGGGATCGCAATGAAGATCAACTGCAAGGTCCCTGGACCTAGCAGCCCCATCCAGCCTGTTAAAATGGATTTCCGCTACGGCTCTTATTTTGGGCAAAGCCCGCCCGAAGCGTATGAAAGGCTAATCTGGGACTGCATCTTAGGCGACAGCACGCTCTTTGCCCGCTCCGATGAAGTAGCCCATTCTTGGAAAATCATGACTCCTATTCTTAAATATTGGTCTGCCCATCCTCTCACCCAATTTCCCAACTACGCTTCAGGGACTTGGGGGCCAGAGGCCGCAAATGAAATGATCGGCAAAGATGGCAGGAAATCGCCAGTGCTATGACAATTGAAGAAATTGTGGATCCAGAGCGGATTGAGCCTGAACTCCTTCGAATCTGGGAAGGGCTGGGGAAAGACAAGATCCGAGCCTCCTTATTCAATCTGATCGTTTATAACCGCCTTTCATCTAGGACCGATTACGTCCGGAATATTGTCCAGAAAGTGGTCGAAAAATTTCCCTGCCGCGTCCTATTTATTTCTCACGATCCCGACGCCTCTCCCCATTATCTGAAAACCGCGATCTCTATCATTGGGGAAGGGGCAATCGCATGCGATCATATCGACATTGGAGTCGCAGGGGAATCGGTCGAAAGGGTCCCATTCCTCATCCTACCTCATATTATCCCCGATCTACCCGTCTATCTTCTTTGGACTGAAGATCCAATCAAGCCCAATCCTCTCTTCGAACCTCTCATGCGAAGCGCCACGAGGATCATCTTCGATTCAGAGTGTTCAGATAGCCTGCATGAATTTGCGCAAACAGTTTTGAAGTTGAAAAAAGAGACAAAAGCAGAATTTGCCGATCTCAATTGGGCTAGAACAGAAGGATGGAGAGACCTCATCGCCTCCACGTTCAATTCTCCAGAGAGATTGAAAGAATTGACAGAGCTTAGCTTTCTACAAATCACCTACAATGCGCGCGAAACAGAATGGTTTTGCCATCTCAAGGTGCAATCCCTTTATTTTTTAGCTTGGATCGCTAGCCGTCTCAATTGGAAAATCAAGAAATGTTCGAAGGGCACCCATTTCCGTTTTGAAAATTTAGAAGCGATCATCCAATCGACCCTTTGGCCCAAGTTGGGCTCTGGGACGATTGTCTCGGTCGAGTTAAAAACAAAACAAGAGTTATCCATCCAATGCATGCGCCTTCCAGACCGATATCACTTTGTTGGGATTCAAGTTTCCACACCGGAAAAATGTGAACTTCCCTTTCAATATGTCTTAGGGCAAACAGCAACGGGTCAATCGCTTGTACAAGAAATTACCCGGAAAGGGACCTCTTCCCATTACTTAAGTATGCTCGAGGAGCTGATTCAAATATGTTGAAAACCTGGGATGAACGGAGAGATTATTTCATTGGCGCTACCACAGAAGAGAGCGTTGCCTTTGCAGCACAACATTGGATCCATTCGGCACAAAGGGCCATCCAGCAAAGAGGACAATTTACCGTTGCCCTTTCGGGCGGCTCGACCCCCAAAGCCATTTATGAAAAACTCGCACTTTCAAAAGAGATTGACTGGGGAAAAGTCTGGCTCTTCTGGAGCGATGAGCGGAGCGTTCCACCTGATCATCCCGATAGCAATTACAAAATGGCGATGCACGCTCTTGGCAAACTCCCGATCCCACCCAACCAGATCTTCCGGATGCAAGCCGAATCGCAACCTGAAAAGATGGCAGCTGACTACGAGGAAAAAATCCACCGCTATTTGGGAAAACACCTATTTGATCTCGTGATGCTCGGAGTAGGAGAAGATGGGCATACCGCTTCTTTATTTCCTGGAACAAAGGCCCTCGATGTTGAAAATCGGCTCGTCGCCGCAAATCCCATTCCAGAAAAGAAGACGGTCCGGATGACCCTCACCTTCCCCTGCATCAACCAGAGCAGCCATACCGCGATCTATGCCCTTGGCCCATCCAAACAGCTCATCCTTCCCAAAGTGCTAGATGCCTCGATCATCTCCCCTTTCCCCTCAAGGCGGATCGGCACTCCCGAGCATAAAGCTCTCTGGGTTCTCGACAAAGAAGCAAGTAAATATTTGGAGCTAAACAACCCATGACCTCAATTTCGAAAGCCTCCCCCCCAACAGAGATAAAAGACCGATTCAACTATATCGAACACAATATGAAGATCACCGATAAGATCCTCCATAAAGAAATTCCTGAAAAAACTTGGGCCAAAATCGCTTTCTTTGCCGCGGTTCTCTTTATGGCCATCTTTGAAGGGCTTGTCATCAATGGGGCCTACCTAATAGTAAATACTGGAATTTTTATTTTAAATAATATTCATAAATTAATTTACATGCACAAAAATAGATTAAAATAATCATTTTTGTTTATTATAATTCCTAACGATCCTAAAATATAATCAGAAAAAGATAAGGTTAGGAACTATTATGACAAAAATTGTTACAAATAATAATCAAAACGTAACAGAAGACCGTTTTGAAATTATAAAACCAAATATTAATTGGTCGAAAAAAGTTTATCACGCAAATACACCTGCTCTTCACCAAAAGGTGATGAAAGTAGTTCTTTTAGTTCTAGCATTCCTTGTTGAAATTTTCATTAAGAACCCTGCCCTCCTGGCTTACGATCTAGGAGCTTTTATCGGAAACAAACTCTTTCCGAAACGAGTTACCCTATTATCTCCGACAATAGCAAAGTCGGAAGGAACAGTTGCTTTGCCAGAGAGCAAAAAACCGCCTCAAGAAAAGACTGCAGGACCAGCTGGTCAACCAGACTCTGCCGAAGCTCCGATACTATTTCCAGAAGCTCCCTCCCCTGCTCAGATTTCCGCAACCCCATCTCCTCAAAGCCCCGATCTTTCCGTTTCAATATCTGATGCAGGATCATCCGATGAGTCAAATCCCGGAACTCCTATTCTATCTCCTTCCTCTGACCGAGTTCCCTCATCTCCTCAAAGAACCGATCTTTCCGTTTCAATTCCATCATCTAATAGCGCATTTATTCGAGTTCGCCCATCGTCGGCTCCAGTATTAGCTAATGCACCAGCCTCTCCTGCTGCTTCTGATGATCTAGCACTTTTGCCAGCACCTAATTTTACTTCAGTTGTTGAAGTTGCCGCACCAGTACTCTCACCTATTGCAGCAAGAGTCCCATCTCCAGCGCCGCTCGCTCCGCAAGCAGAATCTCCAGTAGCTGCTGTTGTTGAAACAGTTGCTTCTCCGGTTGCGGCAAAAGCAGCATCTCCAGCGCCTGCTGTTCAGTCAGCTCCAGCGCCAAAACAATTGGATTTAGCTGAAATGGTTAAAAATCCTGGTGCTACGGGCACAGAAAATCTTTTAGCCGGTATTGCTAATTTAGATGAGCTTCTTGAGGTAGCAAGTCTAATAGATGAATTTACTCTTGAGCGATTCATTGCAGGGCTTGGTTTTTCTCCTGAGCAAGGGGCTCAGTTTCGTGCACTAGTACTAGCCGAAGCCAACGAGCCAGAGCTAGAGCCATTTAATGCAGAAACTGCATTTGGAGCATTAAATCTGCCTGTTCCAGAGAATTTCGAAGTAGAAGAATTTTTTAAGCGATACCTTTTAGAAATTCCATTTCCAGAAAATATTAAAACTCTCGAAGATGCTATTCAAGTGCCTGAATTCCAAGCACTTCTTCAGTCTTACTTTAAACCTATTCAGCCATCTCCAGCACGTGTTGAGTCAGTTCCATCGCCAGTTGCCGCGCTAGAAGAAGCTCCGGTATCCGTACCTGTTGCAGAAACAGTTGCTTCACCGGTTGCACCAAAAGTACCATCTCCTGCAACTGTGCCTGTAAATACAGTTGAAACAAGCACCTCTCCTATGCATTTTGAAGAACCTCTTTTGCCTGTTGATACAGTTGCAGCAAGAACTTCTCCTGCGCCTGTTGAACCTGCTATATCGCCAGTCTCTGATAAAGCGCCATCTCCAGTAGCTGCTGTTGTTGAAACAGTTGCTTCTCCGGTTGCGGCAAAAGCACCATCTCCAGCGCCTGCTGTTCAGTCAGCTCCAGCGCCAGTTGCTGCGCAAGCGCCATCTCCGGTTGAGTCAGCTCCAAGATTAGCTGCTTCACCGAGCGCAATATCTCAAGCATCTGCAGCTGAAGATGAACAGAATGAAGTACCAGAATTTACTAGCGCTATCGTCGCTAATGCTCCCGTCAGAAGCCCTATTTGGGGTGGATTGCGCGTAAATACCGCAGCTACCCAGGTAGACAGTGAAGATCTCCCATCTCCTGTACGAAGTATCATCGATCCAGAAGACGCTAGAAAGCTTCAATCTCCTGTAGAAAGTATCATTGATCCAGACGATAGAGAGCTTCGATCTCCTGTAGAAAGTATCATCGATCCAGACGATAGAGAGCTTCGATCTCCTGTAGAAAGTATCATCGATCCAGAAGACGATCGTCACAAATGCGCCGTAAGTTAATGGCAGATTTAGGACAATTTTGTATAATAACTTTCCATGATTGTCCTAGGAATCGAAAGCACGTGCGATGAAACGGGAGCCGCCCTAGTCAAGGACGGCTCTCAAATTCTTTCTAATATTACCGCGACCTCTTCCGATATCCACGAAAAATATGGAGGGGTATTCCCCGAACTTGCCAGCAGACGGCACATCGACGCCATCGTCCCAGTGATCGAAGAAGCGATAAAACAAGCTGGAGTCCAAAGCTCCGACATCGACCTGATCGCCGTGGCCCGAGGACCCGGTTTAATCGGCTCCCTCTTGATCGGGATGAATGCTGCAAAAGGACTATCGATCGGATGGGGAAAACCCCTTGTAGGAGTCAATCACGTAGAGGCCCATCTCTATGCCGCTATGATGGGAGCCCCCCGCCTATTCCCCGCATTGGGGTTGGTCCTCTCAGGAGGGCATACCCTGATGCTCAAAATCGACGATGTAGGGACCTATACAAAACTAGGGACGACGGTGGACGATGCCATCGGAGAGGCATTTGACAAGGTAGCCGCTCTCCTCGAGCTCCCTTATCCTGGCGGGCCCCACGTGGAAAAGCTTGCGGCAACCGGAAACCCAAACGGGATCCCCCTTAGCGCTGGCAAAGTGAAGCGCTCCCCCCTCGATTTCTCCTTTAGCGGCCTCAAGACCGGCGTCCTCTATGCCGCCCAAAAAGGGGGCTCTAAAGCTGACCTGGCCGCCTCGTTTCAAGAAACTGCTTTCCAAGATATCGTAGCTAAAGCTGCTTTAGGGCTCGAATCAGCAGGCCCTGTCCAGGCGATCTATCTAGGCGGCGGCGTTTGCTGCAACCAGAGACTCCGGAGCCTCTTCCAAGACCGTTTTCCCTCGCTCCCCATCTTTTGGCCCCCTCCCCACCTTTGTGTCGACAATGCCGCCATGATTGCAGGGCTCGGCTACTTCCAATTCATTCAAAATCCTACTTGCGCCCCTCTCGATCTAGAAGTACTCACTAGAATCCCCATTGCTTAAAACACTAGTTTTAACTATACTTCCACGTAAAAAATTGGAGTACCTTCATGGCAAAGAAAGGCCCGCGAGAAAACGTTAAATTGAAAAGCACTGAATCGAACGAAGTCTACTGGACTGTAAAAAACAAACGGAATACAACTGAGAGAATGGAACTGAAAAAATACGACTCCTCTCTTAGAAAGCACGTAATTTTTAAAGAAGCTAAATAATTTGTTTTTCGAGCTCTCCATAGCTCTTCGATATTTGATTCCGAGAAGAAAGTCGTTATCGACGGCTTTGATCTCTTTGATGTCGGTCCTTGTCATCTCTTTGGTGATTTGGCTCGTACTCATCTTCCTTTCAGTCACGGCAGGCATAGAGAAGAATTGGCACCGTAAGCTTACCTCTCTCTATGCCCCGCTCAGGATCTCCCCCACTGAGCATTACTATTCTTCTTACTACTATCTCGTCGATAGCATCGCCTCTGCTTCCAACTATTCCTTAAAAACAATTGGCGAAAAAAAATTAGCCCCTGTCACAGATCCCTATTCGATGGAAGTAGATGCTGAAATTCCCCCCTTCTGGGCTAAACCGGAAAAACCTCTTTCAGATCCGGTTAAAACCGCTTACGAAATCCTCGCGCGCCTCAAGAAAAAAGAGCCCGGCCTTTTCTTTCAAGACTACGAGATCAGCGGCGCCCTTTTAAGGCTCAATATCCACAAGCCAGCCAGCAGCGGAGTTGCTACTCTTTCCCAGATGTCCTACCTCATCTCGCTGACCGAAGAAAATCCTAATCTTTCTTCCCTGATCATAGAGCCCGCCTCTCACGAAAAATGGGTCTGGCCCAATTGGGGAGACACAACTCCAGTCCTCCTCCCCAAAAATTACAAGGAAAACGGCGTGAAATTCGGAGATCGGGGAAGCTTGAGTTACTCAGCGCCCACTGCCGTGTCGATGCAAGAGCAGCAGATCCCCATCCGGGTCGCTGGCTTTTACGATGCGGGGATCCTATCGGTTGGGAACAAATCGATCCTCGTCCCCCAATCGGTAACCCGGACGATCCATGCTGTGAGTCAAACCTTCTCTCCCGATGGGACACCGACGAATGGGATCTTCCTCTGGACCGAGGATCTTTCCCAAATCAAATCAATAAAGGCGCTTGTATCCCAAGCATTCAATGAAGCTGGGATCTCATCTTACTGGAAAATCGCTAGCTTCGAAGAGTATGAATTTGCTAAAGACCTGCTCCAACAATTCCAGAGCGACCGGACTTTATTTCTTTTGATCGCCTCGATTATCCTTATCGTCGCCTGCACCAACATCATTTCCCTTCTCGTGCTGCTCGTCAATGACAAGAAAAAAGAGATTGCGATCCTACAATCAATGGGAGCCTCTTTCAAGAGCATCGCAGCTATTTTCGGCACTTGCGGCATCGCGATGGGACTCATGAGCTGCCTTCTCGGGAGCAGCTTGGCAGATCG
>CAYZHU010000015.1:18062-18268 GCA_964477585.1 uncultured bacterium | reverse complement strand
GTGGGATCGGGAATTGCGACCTTGTTATCGATAGCAAAAATTTCTTGGAGGTTCGCGATATCGGAATTAGCCCCATCTGAAATGAACACTTCGTCGGCCGAAATCGACAATTTTTTATACTCGTTTTCGGCGATCGCTTGCCTTAAAAAGTGGTACCCATCGGTTGGACCATATCCCTTGAAAGTCTTTTTTTCTCACATCTCTTT
>CAYZHU010000015.1:0-18052 GCA_964477585.1 uncultured bacterium | reverse complement strand
CCGATCTCATCTCTTGAGATGCAGCTACGAGAGCCGAGACAATTGTGGGAGGAAGCGGCCTGCTGATATCTCCCACCCCTAAACTGATCAGGGGGGCATTGGGCTCTTTCGCCTTCAAAGCGGCAATTTTCTTATCGATCTCGGTAAAGAGGTAGGTTCCAAATAGTTTCTGGTAATGGTGGTTCAATTTTGCCATAAGGGGATCAGGATAAACCAAAGACCTATTTGTGTACAAAGGGAACTATAAGATAGACTAATAGTATGAATCCTTTGGAAGAATTGAAGCGCCATCTGGACCTAATCGAAGAGAAAGTAGGGGTGGTCTTTGAAAATCGGGAACTCCTGGTGTTGGCTTTGGTCCACCGCTCTTTCGTCAATGAGTACCGAGATCTTTTTTCCCAGCACAATGAACGGTTGGAGTTCTTAGGCGATTCGATCCTCGGCTTGATCGTCGCCGATTATCTCTATCACCGTCTCCCCACTTATCCCGAAGGGCAGCTTTCCCAGCTCAGGGCGAAACTGGTCGACGCCCCCTCCTGCGCCCAATACCTGCAGAAATTGGGGTTAGCCGAGAACATTTTGCTCGGCCGGGGAGAGAAGATGACCGAGGGGCGTGCAAAAGTATCGATTTTGGCCGATGTATTCGAGGCGGTTGTGGGAGCGGTCTATCTCGATGGGGGATTGCAAACCGCAAAATCGTTTTTTCTCTGCCATTTTGAAAAAGAAATGGAAGAGGTGATTGGGAGCCCGCCCCGAAATTACAAGGCGGAGCTGCAAGACTATTCCCAGAAAAAATTTCAAAAACCTCCTCACTACAAAATTGTGGAGGAGAAAGGGCCCGACCACGCGAAGGTGTTCCATGTGATGGTTCTCGTCGATGAGAAAGAGATGGGGATTGGGATGGGGGCATCAAAAAAGGAAGCGGAGCAAAGGGCTGCATTTGAGGCGTTAGCGAAGATCAAACATGAGTAAACAAAAGATTATTTGGGCCTGTAAAGAATGCGGCCATGCGCAGCCGAAATGGACAGGAAGCTGCGGGGCGTGCCAGAACTGGAATACGTTAATCGAAGAAGTATCGGTTCCAGAGGAAAAAAAATTTCAGTCGAAGAAAACCGAGGCTGCTAAGCCGGTCCGGATCGCCGATGTGGATACTCAGGCCTTCCGGAGGCTCTCTACGAATATGGGAGAATTAGACCGCGTCTTTGGAGGAGGTCTGGTCGAGGGGTCTTTGATCTTGGTCGGAGGCGAACCTGGGGTCGGCAAATCGACTCTGATGCTCCAGATCGCAAACTCTCTTTCGATGCAGGGACTCACGGTTTTGTATATTTGCGGCGAAGAATCCACGGAGCAAACATCGCTTCGGGCGAAAAGATTATCGATCGACCACCCGAATCTCTATCTTCTCAACGAGACGAATTTCACCTCGATCCGCAGCCAGATCGACCAATTGAAGCCCGATATTGCGATCGTCGATTCGATACAGATCGTCTACAAGGCGGAGTTGCCCTCCTCTCCTGGTTCGGTTGTCCAGGTGAGGGAAGTGGCGACCGAATTCATGCACTTGGCAAAAGGGCATGGGATCACGACGTTTTTGATCGGCCATGTGACCAAATCGGGCGAGCTGGCAGGCCCGCGGGTATTGGAGCACCTGGTCGACACGGTCCTCGATTTCGAGGGGGACCGGCAGCTCGGATTTCGCCTCCTCCGGGCGATCAAAAACCGGTTTGGGGCGACGGATGAGATCGCGATCTTCCAGATGAAGGAGGGGGGCCTTTTTGAGGTGCCCAATCCGAGCCAAGCCTTTTTAGAAGAGAGGATGAAGGAGATCCCTGGCTCTGCGATTGTCCCAGGGCTAGAGGGGGCCCGCTCTTTTCTCCTCGAAATCCAAGCGCTGGTGACGGCGACCGCTTTCCCAACCCCGTCCCGCAAATCGACAGGGCTCGATCAAAATCGGCTCTCTCTCCTATTAGCGGTGCTAGAAAAGCGGGTCGGCTACCAGCTCCATCATTGCGATGTGTTTGTCGCTTTAGCGGGCGGACTAAAAATCGTCGAGCCTGCGATCGATTTGGGGATCGCTGTTGCGATCGCCTCCTCTTTTTCTAACAAACCGATCCCATCCGATGTGATCGTAATCGGAGAGGTGGGCCTTGGAGGCGAAGTGAGGGGAGTGAGCCGGATCGAAACGAGACTCAAAGAGGCGATCCATATGGGATTTAAGAAATGCATCTTGCCGAAAAAAAATCTCAAAGGGCTCTCCTCCCACATCGGAGAAAAAATCCAATTGGTCGGCGTTGATCTCGTCGACCAGGCGATCCAGGAGATATTGTTTTGAGGATAGGCGCTAGGTCATCCCCCCTTTCCCGCGCTCAGGTGGAAGAAGTGCTCTCTCTATTGCCGAATTTAGAAGTTCAAATCTGCTGGGTAATCACTACAGGCGATCGGGATAAGACAACTTCTCTTCGAACTCTTGGGAAAAGCGACTTTTTTACAAAAGAATTGGATGAGATGCTTCTCAAAGGAGAGATCGATGCGGCGATCCACTCGGCAAAAGATCTCCCAGAGCCGCTTCCTCAAGGACTCGTTTTAGCCGCTTTGACAAAAGGGGTTGATCCGCGCGATAGTCTAGTCTTCCAGAAACCTCTTGCCCCGGGCGCTCTTATCGCCACATCAAGCGAGCGGCGCGAAGAGCAAGTCCGCGCTCTCTATCCCGACGTCCGTTTTACCGATCTTCGCGGCACAATTGGCGAGCGGCTTGCGAAAATTGAATCTGGGGAGATCGATGGAGCGGTGATTGCAGAAGCTGCGCTGATCCGTTTAAAACTCAATCCCAACCGAGTCATCCTTCCAGGAGAGACGGCATCGCTTCAAGGCCGCCTTGCGATCATAACGCGAGAAGCTGATATCCAAGCAAAAGAGTTATTCCATGCGATCGATTCTCTATCTGGGGCTTCATCCCCCTGCTAACGCAATCCATTATCCGGTCATCCGAACCGAAAAGATCCTAGGAAAAGAACTAGAAGAGGCAATTCGTCTGTGGCCCGACTTTACCCACGTCATGTTCACAAGCCAAACAGCAGTTAACTATTGGGAAGAAGATCTCCAACACAAAATATGCATTGCGATCGGAGATGCGACAGCGCGCGCGATTCGAAATCGGAAAGCCGAGCCGCTCATCGCCCCATTTCCAACGCAAGAAGGGGTTCTCCAACTTCTCCAACAACTAGATTTGCAAGACGCCCGTATTTTCCTTCCCCATTCCAAAAAAGCAAGGCCGTTACTCGAAACCCAGATTTCCTGTTATGTTCTCAATCTTTACGACACCCTTTTCCAGAAACTGGAACCCATCCCCGATCTCAATACAATTGAGGAGATCATCTTCACCAGTCCCTCAACCGTAGAAGGCTTCCTTCGGATCTACGGAAAACTCCCTCGCGATAAAAAACTAACCGCAATCGGCCCCATCACAGAAGAAGCTCTCAAGCGCTAATTTTGCTAATTGACGGTTTCTTTGCGTCTTTGCGTTGCTATAGGACTTTGATCATATCTTTCCCGCCAGGGTGGAGGATTTTTGTTTTTTGAGCGATTTGGCTTTGGCAGCAGGTTTGGTTGTCGATTCGAGGACGTATTGGAAAATGAGGGGGGCGACGATCGTTGCATCAGACTCAATGATGAAACTAGGCGTCTTTTGCTCCAATTTTCCCCAAGTGATCTTCTCATTGGGAGTGGCTCCGCTGTAGGACCCGTAAGATGTAGTGCTGTCGCTGATTTGGCAGAAATAACTCCAAAGAGAGGCTGGCTCTTTGAGGTCTTTGTTGATCAGAGGGACGACGCAGATGGGGAAATCGCCCGCAATCCCTCCGCCGACTTGGAAAAATCCGATCGGGGAGGTTTGCTTTTTATACCAGTCGATGAGGTCCCCCATTTGCTCTGTTCCCGCTTTCACGATGTTGTACGATTTGAGATTCCCTTTGATCACATGGCCGACAAAACAGTTGCCTGTGCTCGAATCTTCCCAGCCAGGGGTAAAAATGGGGAGTTTCTTTTCAAGAGCGGCCAAGAGCCATGAATGTTTCGGGTCGATCTCGAAGGTGGGCTCTAACTCTTTGCTTTCTAGGATCTGGTAGACATATTCGTAAGGGAAATAGCGCTTTCCTTCCTGTTCCGCTTTTTTCCAGAATTTTAGGAAAGAGCGGTCGAGACGGCGCATCGCCAGCTCTTCAGGAATGCAAGTATCGGTCACACGGTTCAACCCCTTTGCATAGAGATCGACTTCATCTTTTCTGCTCAAGAGACGGTAGTCGGGGATTCTCTTATAATGGTTGTGGGCGACTAAATTATAGAGATCTTCTTCTAAATTCGCCCCTGTGCAGCAAATCGCATGGATCTTGTCCTGCCGGATCATCTCAGAGAGCGAAATGCCGAGTTCAGCTGTGCTCATGGCGCCTGCGAGCGTGACGAACATTTTGCCGCCCCGATCGAGAAGTTCAGTCCACCCTTCAGCTGCGTCGACACACACCGCAGCGTTAAAGTGCCTGAAGTGTAGTTTCATGAATTCTTTTATCGCCATGATCCAGTTTCTCCTTATTTTATACCCAAATAAATTCAAAAATTGGTTTCTGACAGCGTCGGTCAGCCACTGCTTTTGACCCCACCTGCATCGCCAAACTTTTTAAGTTTGGCTGTTTCGGCGCCGGCAAAGCCTGGTTCAAATTCAGGGCGCCTTCTTGTCATATTCCCAACTTTTGAACTTACTTGGGTATAGTAAGCTATCATTTTGTAAATGAGTTTGGCCGCAGTAAAATCTGGGGAATGGAGCTTATCAATAGGGGAGAGCTCCATGCAATCGCAGCCGATTACCTGTTTTTTTTGAAAGACCATCCTCATCAATTTCATCGCTTGGTGCCAGAAGAGCCCTCCCGGCTCAGGGGTGCCAGTTGAGAGGAATAAATCGAAGGCATCCAAGTCAAATGTGATGTATACTTTTGGCCCCAGTCTTTCAATCACCCGATCGTGCCAGTCGCTCGATTCGTGAATCTGGTGCGCGAAAAAGGTATTCGGGCGATCGAGAAGCCCTTTTTCCTCGAAACTGGCGCTTCTAATCCCTACCGAGACGATGTGGGAAACTTGGGGGATTTCTTTAACCCGGGCCATTGCGCAGGCGTGGCTGTGGGGATTCCCTTCGTACAAGGGGACTAGGTCGGCGTGGGCATCGAATTGCAAGACCGAGAATTTGTCGTGGAATTTCGCAGCGGCCTTGACAAGCGCAGGAGTAATCGAGTGCTCTCCTCCTAAGCCGATGACGAATTTTCCCATTTCCCAGTATTCAGTCGCTTTTTTTTCAGTCATCCAGAGCATCTCCTCTGAATTGGAAGCCTTGACGGGAGATGCAGTGAAAATCCCTTGCAAATGAGGTTCGCAATCGGTCTCGATGTCGTAGGTCTCTAAATGGCGGGAAGCTTCAATGATTGCAGCAGGCCCTTTTTCCGATCCGTGTCCATACGTGCTAGTCTGATCAAAAGGGATGGGCAATATCACAAAGCGCGAAGAGGAGAGAGGGGCCTCATCTCCCAGATATTTCCCTTTTTGGCCAGCTCCTTGGCTATTCATTCTCATAATGAATCCCTAAATAGGTATTTCGATGCAACGCGCTTTCGAAAATGGTTTTCATTTGGCTTGTTTCTTCGCTCGTCAAAGAGCTTTTTGCAATCGCTTTATCGATCGATCGATGGTAGTCTTTTTTATCAAATTGGACAGAAGTTAGCATATCGAGATTTGTCGAGCTGGGAAGTTCATGGACAATTTTTTCTTTATCTCCATCAAAATCAAAATGGACTACATGTGTATTGCCGAAAAGATTATGCCGGTTGCCCAAGATTTCCTGATAGGCCCCTACTAAAAATGCGCCTATGTAATACGGTTTTGCCGGATCGAGTTCATGGACCGGGATCGAGCGGCTCCTGATCCCATCGGTGACAAACCGGTCGATTTTCCCATCGCTGTCGCACGTGAGGTCTACGATGGTTGCCCGCCGGTTAGTCTGCTCTTCGAGTCGGTGGATCGGGAGTAGAGGGAAAATCTGTTGGATCGCCCAGATATCGGGCAGCGATTGGAAGAGAGAAAAATTGCCGAAATAGAGATCGATAGGCTCATCTTTTTCATTTTCTTTGATCGCTTTAGCGATGATCTGCTTGTGGATCGCATCGGCAGTGGCCCGCTCTAAGAGGCCGAGCTCTCCATCGATAAAGGAATCGATGATCCTCCCTTTTAAATCTTTGGCCGATTCGAGCCATTCTTTCCTTTCCGCGTTTTTTTGGGAGAGGTGAAATAAGTCGTTGTGAAGAGGATGGAAATGGGGCGGAGGGGGGACGATGGCGAGCGGAGTCTCTCTGCTGGACGCGCTGACGATCTCCATGACGAGGATCGAATGATGGGCCACCATGGCTCTTCCCGATTCGCTGATAATCACGGGATGGGGAAGATTATTTTTATCGCACGCCTTAGCAATGCGGGAGACGATTTTCTTCGCGTAGAGCTCGAGAGTATAATTGGCCGAAAAATCGGAATTTGTCGCCGCGCCTTCATAGTCGACTGCAAGGCCGCCGCCCACATCGATGTAGCTCAAAGAAGGGGCAAATTTGCTGATTTCCGAATACATCCGCGTCGACTCGGAGAGAGCCTTGTCAAAAGAGCGGATCGAGGTGATCTGGCTGCCGATATGGAAATGGAGAAGTTTTAAACAATTTTCCTTTTTCTTATTTTTTAGGATCTCTAAGCCCTGGATGATCTCCGGCGCAGTCAATCCAAACTTCGCCTGGTCTCCTCCAGAAGAGGCCCATTTGCCGCTTCCCCGTGTATGGAGTTTCATCCGGAATCCAATTTCAGGCTCCACATCCAATTTTTGGGCGATTTTGAGCACCAGCTCAAGTTCGTAAAACTGTTCGATGATGATGATCATTTTCTTGCCGAGCTTGGCAGCGCTCAAAGCAAGTTCGATGTACTCTGCGTCTTTGTAGCCGTTGCAAAGAACTAGATGATCTTGGTTAAAGGGAGTTGTCAAACTGGCGAGCAGTTCCGGCTTGCTTCCCACTTCCAGCCCAATTTTCCACGCTGCCCCTGCTTTTCGGATCGTATCGACAATCTGTTTTTGAGGATTTACCTTGATTGGGAAAACCGGTTGATAGCTTCCCTTGTAGGAGGCCTCTTGGATCGCTTTTTCAAAGGCAGTGCAGATTTGAGTCACTCGGTCCCGTATGATCCCGTCGAACCGAAATAAAATGGGAAGCTTAACCCCTTTTTGGACTAAAGAAGAAGTCGCATCAAAGAGATTGATCGATTTTCCATTTCTTTCAGGAAAGACTACAATCTCCCCTTTCTCGTTGACCTGGAAATAATTTTTTCCCCATCGATCGATCCAATAAAGCTCTTTATTTTTGTGGATGGCTGCTTCTTTTGGATCGGATGAAACTTGAAGGGATGTACTCATATTTTTGATAAATAGGGTTCTCTCTTTTTTTTTACAATCATTTTGGATATATAAAATGAAAGTATGAAAATTGCGGCGCGGATTTTCAGCGATTTTTTCCTGATTTTTTTTGCAATCGGCATGATTTTAGGATTCCATTCCTATTTTCTGCAATTCTTCGCGCCGATTGAGACGAAAGTCGATATCGTCCTCGACTTGATCCATCTTCCTCTCTACACATTTTTCTCTTTATCGCGCGGATTGGCAGCTTACGCTCTCTCATTAGTATTTAGCATCGTTATCGGATATTGGGCAGCAAAAGATCGGTTGGGAGAGAAAATCCTCGTCCCCTTTTTAGACATATTGCAAAGCATCCCGATACTCGGATTTTTGCCTGGAGTCGTCCTTTTTTCGATCTACCGTTTTGGCAAAACCAAAGGGGGGTTGGTTTTGGGGGGGAGGGTGGGTTTTTTTACGGGGCCAGTGTGGAATATGGTCTTCGGAGTTTACCATTCGGTCCGGACGGGCCCTGAAGATAGAATGGAATGTGCGGCGGCCTATAATTTAACTGGCTGGCAAAAAGCTACGTGGATCGAGATCCCGTTTGCCACTTTAAGCTTGGTTTGGAATAGCATCATGAGCATGGCGGGAGGCTGGTTTTTCTTGATGGTGAATGAGGCGTTCACGTTGGGAAATAGAGATTTCCGAATCCCAGGACTTGGCTCTTACATGAGCGTAGCGGCATCGCAAGAAAATAATTTTGCAATCGTTTCCGCGATTTTCGCCATGGTGGCATTGATTGTCTTCTTGGATCAGATACTTTGGCGGCCCCTTGTTGTTTGGTCCCAAAAATTCCGGATTGAAGAGACAGGGCCCGCTCAGAAAACCACCACCTGGTTTTTAACGATTTTAAAATATTCCTTCTTGATCCAATTTCTAAAGTCGGTTTGGAAAGGGGGCTGTAAAATTTATCAGAACCTGAATCTCCATCATTTTCCCAAAAAAGGGATCGCTCCTCTCATCGTCAGCAGACTTTCCCTTCTCCTGATTTTGCTTTTGATCGCTTGGGGTAGCGTCTATCTATTTTCCTATCTCTCTGAAGTAGACATGCAGAAATGGATCCATTTGGGAAAGATGGCTGGTCTGACTTTATCAAGGGTATTCGTTTCGATGTTCTTTAGCATCCTCATCGCCCTTCCCTTAGGGTTAGCGATCGGTCTTTCAGAAAAATGGTCCCAAATTTTGGAGCCAGTAGTCCAAGTCGGAGCCTCTTTCCCAGCCACCCTTCTGTTTCCCATCTTAGTTTTACTATTGAAATTCTTGCACATCCCATTGGGAGTAGGCAGCATTGCGCTGATGTTTACAGGGACTGTTTGGTATATTCTTTATAATGTGATTGCAGGGGCAAAAGCGATGCCCTCTGATTTGAGGGAAGTAGCCGTCAATTTCCGCCTGGGCTTGAAAATGCGGTTTTTTAAACTCTACTTGCCCGCCATTTTTCCCTATCTAGCAACAGGACTTTTCTCTGCTGCGGGAGGGGCATGGAATGCGAGCATCGTTTCAGAATTTGTGAATTATAAAGGACAAACTTGGTCAACGGCTGGAATCGGCTCAACGATCAGCATAGCAGCAGCTGCTGGAGATATCCCTCTTTTGGTTGCAAGCGTTTTAGTCATGATGAGTGTTGTAGTTGCTTTGAATTATGGGATTTGGCAAAGACTGTATCATTACTCTGAAAAACACTTTGAGATTAACACTTGATGGATGGAGAACAGGGACCGTTAATTGAAGCGAAAGAAATCTCGAAAGATTTTTCTTCGCCAAATGGCCAAAACTTCCGCGTGCTCGAAAAGATAAGCGTCTCGATTTATCCTAATGAAGTGGTGGGGATCATCGGCCCGTCTGGATGCGGGAAGTCGACATTCATGCGGATCTTAGCGGGGCTGATCCCGAAAAGCAGCGGAGAGATTTTCTATCATGGTCAAAAACATGAGGGGCTTATCCCCGAAATGTCGATGGTTTTCCAAAATTTTGCCCTTTATCCTTGGATGACTGTCCAAGGCAATGTGGAGATGGTCTTGAAGGCGATCCACGAGTCTCCCGCTGAAATTGAAAAAAGAACGAGAGCCGCGATTGAAATGATCGGCCTTGTCGGTTTTGAAGAGGCCTATCCGAGAGAAATTTCGGGCGGGATGAAGCAGCGGGTGGGGATTGCAAGGGCTATAGTCCGAAATCCGGAAACTCTTTTCTTGGACGAGCCTTTTAGCGCGCTCGATGCGTTTACCGCCGAATCTCTCCGTTCTGAAATCATCGATATCTGGGCCAATAAAGAGCTCCCTGTCCAGGCGATCCTCCTTGTTTCTCACGACATCCAAGAAGTGGCCTATATGGCGGACCGGATTGTCATTTTTGGGAGGAATCCAGCCACAGTCAGGGGAGTGTGGGAAAATAAACTACCTCGGCCGAGAAATTACTATTCACCCGATTTTTTAAAATTCGTGGAAGAGCTTCACGATTCTTACAGCCAGATGGCCCTTCCAAGACCTGTCCCTCCTGTAGAAAAAGAGAAGATCGCTCCGCTTCTTTATGTTCATCTCGAAGAGATCGTTGGGCTTTTAGATTATTTAAACATGCGGGGCGGAAAACAAGATGTCTATAAAATTGGGGCGGAGAGCCATGTCCATTTCGACAAAGTTGCGGTTCTCTTGCAAGCCTTGGAGCTTTTAGAATTTATCGAAATTTCCCAAAGGACAGTTTCGATCACTCAAAAAGGGAAAGAATATTTAGAGGCGAGCGACAAGGACCGGCGAAAGCTTTGGAGGGAACAGCTTCTCACCATCCCTCTTTTCGCCCGTGTTTATGAGATGCTCAAAGAGGCGCCAGAGCATGCGCTCGACCGGAAAGAGATTATCGATGTGATCAATCGGGAGCTGCCCTATCAAGATGCTTACGCCCATTTCCAAATCTTAAGCCGATGGGGCCACTACGGCCATCTCTTCATCTACCACCGTCTTACCCACAAACTCGCCTTAGATAAGGAGAATCATAAGGCCTGATAGGTCCTAGTTTTGTGGAAGCGCCGCATATTCTTGATCTAATGCAGCCAGAGCCTCTGCCTTGCGCCTCTCAATATCTCTAGGAATAGGCGCCAACTCTTCAGGATAATTTCTAAACAGGAGAGCTTTACAATTTTCTTCTGCCTGATGGGCTTTTTTCAATAACCTGGCTTGGTCGGAAGAGAGGATCTGGCTCTTTACTAAGTAGTCAATCACCTCGATTTTTTGTCCACTATCAGATAGAATTTTTTCGGCTAATTGGCTGCAGGACATGCCTTGCCACTGCGCATGAAAATATTGTTTGAGTTTAGGAAGCGGGGCAAAGTATTGATCATCGGCCTTCATTTCGTCTAGGCTTCTGCAGATCATCCCATACGTTTCTAGAGGCGGGATGTGGACCTTGTCTGTAATCTGGATGGGGACTTCCTCCTCCATTTTCTCCCTGAATCTTTCTGGGCCGAGTGTCTTGACCTTCAGCGGAAAGCCCTCGCGCACGTAATAATTGGGACGGTCGTGAACAAAATTGAATTCTATTAGGGTAGAATGATCTGATGGGGGAGAAGCCTCATACCCGTCTGGCCATCTTAAGAATACATTCAAAAGTGAAACCATGAATATGCTTAAAAAAACAGGCAGAATCACAACAAGCGGCGCCCCGAGGCTCAAAGCACACAAAATCACTACCCCTACTGTAAAGAGGGCTGCGACAACTAAAATTACTTTTGAGGTTGTAGGATTTTTATAAGTCCGTAGCTTGTTAGCTTCTTGAAAAGAGGGTTGCGCGTTTTGCGGAGGGTGTTCATTTGGAATGATTAAGGACATAAATTAAGCTCATATTAAATTGATCAAATTATACAGATTTTAGAATTACAGTAAATATGTAATATTAATTTATTAATACCAATTATTTGAATGGAATTTTTGAAAATGATAAGGACCAAAACAAAACGCTCGTATCAAAGTGAGCCGTTTACTAAAATGGACCGGTATATTTTTGAAGAGGACAGGAAATCTTTATGAAGAAGCTCTTTTTGCGAAAGCCTATGAAAGCCGACTTTGTGGAAGTCGATGAAGATCAGCATGGATTGAAGCGGCATCTTGGCTGGGTCCAATTGACCGCAATCGGGATCGGCGCGATCATCGGTGCGGGGATCTTCGTCATCACAGGCCAAGCTGCGGCAGAGTACGCAGGCCCCTCGATCGTCCTCTCTTTCGTCATCGCCTCCATCATCTGCTGTTTCGCCGGACTCTGCTATGCGGAGCTCTCTTCTTTGATCCCTGTTGCCGGTGGATCTTATGCTTATTCCTATGTGGCTCTCGGCGAATTACCTGCTTGGATCATCGGATGGGCGATCACCGCCCAAGCGGTCGGGTCGGCATCTACCGTAGCAGTCGGCTGGGGAGGCTATTTTGACAATTTTTTGAGTGGATTCGGCGTCAAATTGTCAGAACTTTTCGTCCACCCTCCTTTCCGTTATAGCATTGAAAATCATGCTTGGCAGTTGAGCGGATCAATTATTAACCTTCCCCCCATGTTCCTCGTCGCATTCATCGGACTCATGATCATAATCGGGATTAAAGCGGCTGCCCGTTTTAACCACGCGATGGTCTTCATCAAATTACTCACGATCCTCCTCTTTATCATCGTCGGGATTCCCCATATCAATTTCGAAAACTGGGTCCCATTCATCCCTGAAAACACAGGCCATTTTGGGAATTTCGGATTCAGCGGAATCATGAGGGCGGCAGGCCTCGTCTTCTTCGCCTATGTCGGTTTTGACACAGTATCTACGCTGGCCCAAGATTCGAAAAATCCGCAGAGAGATCTCCCGATCGGGATCCTCGGCTCATTGGGGATCAGCACGATCGCCTATATCATCACAGCCCTTGTCTTGACGGGGATAGTGAGCTACAAACTCCTTCACGTGGCCGATCCGATGTCAGTTGCCCTCGATGCGATGGGCCCTGCTTTTTATTGGGTTGCATTCATTGTTAAGTGCGCGATCCTCGCAGGGCTTGCCTCGGTCGTATTGGTCCAGTTGCTAGGTCAATCCCGCCTTCTGATGGCAATTGGCAAAGATGGGCTTCTTCCTAAAGTTTTTTCAAATATCCATAAGACAAGGCGCAGCCCCGTATTTGCTACACTCGTTACCACAGCAGTTGCTATGCTCTTGTCGGGTCTATTTTCGGTCGATATTTTAGGACAGCTCGTTTCGATGACGACCTTGATGATTTTTGCTATCGTTTGCTTGGGGGTTCTCGTCCTTAGAAAAACCCATCCTGAGTTCAAACGTCCCTTTAAGGTCCCTCTTGTCCCTTGGATCCCGATTGCGGGTATCATTACCTGCGTATCTCAAATGCTCTGCTTGCCCCTAGTTACCTGGATCCAGTTAGGCGCTTGGCTTCTCTTAGGGTTCGCCGTCTATTTTGCCTATGGTCTGAGACACAGTAAAATCAGGATCCAACAAACAGCCGCAAAGGATTGAATTTGAATAGAAAATGGTGGGGGCTCGCCGCTCTGATCCCCTCCTTGGCGATGGTTTTTCTCGATCAGACCGTGATACCGGTCGCTCTTCCCACCATCCAAAAAGAAATGGGAGCGGGAAGCGTCGCCCTCGAATGGTGCGTCAACGCCTATTTGCTCTCAACTGCCGTTTTGGTTCTTGCGGGAGGGAAAGTGGTTGACCGGATCGGCGGGAGGCGCGCCTTTTGCTGGGGCACTTTTCTTTTCGTTTTCTCTTCTTGGCTTTGCGGAAGCAGTCCTGATATTTCCTGGCTGATAGGGGCGAGGACCCTGCAAGGAGTAGGGGCTGCTCTCCAGTTTCCCGCTTCCACAGTCTTATTGATGTCCCTTTTTCCCCAAAGCGAGAGGGGAAAAGCAACTGGGATCAACGTCAGCGTCAGCTCCCTGTTTCTGATCCTCGGCCCCCTTGTAGGAGGCTACCTAACGCAAGAACTTTCTTGGCGATGGATCTTCTGGATCAACATCCCCCTTGCCATCACGGGGATCTCGCTCGTTCTCGCCTTCATCCCAAAGTCAGAGCGAGGCTCAGGTAAAATCGATCTTTGGGGTTTCCTCTTTTTCGTATTAAGCTCTTCGCTTCTTGTTATCGCAATCATGGAGGGGAGGGAATGGGGATGGAGATCGCGAGGGATTTGGACATTGCTTATCGGATTTCTCATCAGCGCCATCTGCCTGCTTTGGAGAGAAAAAAAATCGCCCCATCCGTTTCTTGATCTTTCCCTCTTCAAACACCCCATCTTCAAAGCGGTGAATATCGCAACGTTTTCAACCCAATTCATCTTGATGATTTCTGTCTTTCGGGCGATCTTTTTCCAGAATTTTCTTCTTTGGTCTCCTGAAAAAACGGGCTTTATCACATTTATCTCCTGCATCCCCGTTATTCTCATTTCTCCTGTGGGAGGCTATCTTTCCGATAAATTTGGCCCCAAGCTTCCCATCTCTCTTGGGTTTATGAGTCTCATCTGCTCTTTTTTATGGGTGGGTCTTCTAGTCCAAAGTTCTCTACCCATCTTACTCCTTGGCCTTCTTGCTTTCAGCTTTGGAGTTCCTCTTGTTCTAACTCCCTCTTATTCTTCCGCTATGGGAGCGGTGCCGCCTAAAAAGGCGGGAATTGCTTTTGGAACGATTGCGACCATCCGCGCGCTCGGCGGCACTCTCGGCGTCGCCATGATCGGCTCTCTTATCAACAACATCGAATCGGTTTCATTACACAAAAGCCAAAATCAGCATCTTGCAATTCTAGATGGTTTTGTCTACAGCCATCTGATCCTCGCTTTGCTCCTCGCCATTGCCTTTATTTTCGTCTTCTTTCTCCACCATCGGAAATCGGCCCACAAACTCCCAGAAACCCCCGCCGAAGGGTGGGATTAGATTTTTTTCCGATCGATATAGATCATCTGTTTTTCGCTGTACCGAGGACCGGCCGCCTTCCCTTCTGGAAGGGATCGATCTAATTCTTCCATATCTTCCCTGGATAAAGCGACCTTCACTGAATCGATGTTTTCTTCCAGATAACTTCTCCGTTTTGTTCCAGGTATAGGCACAATGTCTTTTCCTTTATGGAGAATCCAAGCAAGCGCGAGCTGAGCAGGCGTCGCTTTTTTCCGTTCCGCTATCTTGCGAACAACGGCAACGACTTGCATATTAGCATCGAAGTTTTTTCCTTGAAATCTAGGATCGCTCGTCCGAAAATCGTTATTCGCGTAATCTTCCGCGCGCTTGGCTGTTCCCGTTAAAAACCCGCGGCCCAGCGGACAAAAAGGGACGAGTCCGATGCCAAGCTCTCGAAGCAAAGGGATGATCCGAGATTCCAAATTGCGCTCCCAAAGAGAATATTCGCTTTGGAGAGCAGAAATCGGATAGGTAGCGTGGGCGCGTCGAATTGTATCTTCTCCCGCTTCTGAAAGTCCTAAAAAACGGATTTTCCCTTCTTTCACCAATTGAGCCATAGTTCCCACGACATCTTCAATTGGAACAGCTGGATCTACACGGTGCTGGTAGAGAAGATCGATATGGTCGATCCCCAGTCTCTTTAATGATTCATTTACAACCTTGCGAATATGGGCCGGGCGGCTATTCACCCCTTCCATTTTGCCATTTTCAATTTTGAACCCGAATTTAGTCGCTACAATCACTTTTTCCCGCCTGCCTTTTAAGGCGCGGCCGAGAAGCTGTTCATTGGTGTAAGGCCCATAGAGTTCGGCTGTATCAAAAAAAGTCACGCCAAGATCTATGGCGCGGTGGATCGTCTCGATCGATTCCACATCATTGGGAACGTCGTAGGACTGGCTCATTCCCATGCAGCCAAGCCCAAGTTCAGAAACTTCTAATCCTTGTCTTCCTAATTTTCTCTTTTTAAGCATGTCGTTTCCTTTATTAAATAGTAAATAATGCAGTAGCGCCAAATGCTATAATAATCGTTCCAGCAACACGGTTGATCCATTGCATCACCTTGGTGCTTACTTTTCTTCGAAATAGAGTGACGCCTTCGCTGAGGAGCAGCCACCAAAAGGCTGAGCCTAAGAATACGCCAAGTACCAATGCAGAAGCTTCAAAATAGCTGCCCTGGATGCTAGAGAGCCCAAGTCCCGCAAATACTGCCAGAAAGGAGAGGATAGTCATCGGATTGGTGATCGTCAGGAAAAAGGTAGAAACGAAGTCATTTAGAAGAGTCGTATGAGAGGCCTCTTTAGTTTTTTCGCTAGTTTTAGCAAAAAAAGTTTTCCATCCAAGATAGAGGAGAAATATTCCTCCGATTAGTCGAAGCCAAAATTGTCCAGCCATCAAAAAATTCGAAATAAAGGTGAGTCCAAAAGCAGCAATGGTTGCATAGATTGCATCAGCAACAGCCGCTCCAAGACCAGAAAATAGTCCTGAAAATCTACCGAATTGCAATGTTTTGCGAATGCAAAGAATACCTATTGGGCCTACGGGAGCTGCTATTGAGAACCCAAGGATGATCCCTTTTAGAAGGAAATTGACTTCCATATTACAATCTTTTTCCCATTGGGGTGTCTCTCTCATCATGAGGGTTTTTTTCTGGATCATTGAATGGCATTTCACTATAGCCTAGGTTTTTATAAAATTCGACTACATCTGGAGCTGCTTCCGTTTGAAGGATTTTGAACCCTTCTTTTTCGAGTTTTTGTTCGCAGAATTTCAGCAGATAGGAACCATAGCCGCGGTTTCGCTCTCTTTCACTAATTAAAATGATTCGGAGGGCAGCCCTGTGTTCCGGCCAATATTGAATATGCGTATAGCCAATCATGTCCCCTTTTTTATAAAGGGCAAAATGGTCGTGTCCCTCGCAATTCAAAGTCCAAGCATAGGGATCTTGAACCGAAAGCCTATCAAAAAAATATCTTTGTCTAAATTGTCGAGCAGCCTCTTTTTCTTCTGGCGTAGTACATATTCGAACGCTAAGGTCTGTCTTTGTCATACATTCTCTTTTTTATGCCATAGGGGTGAATTTTACATTACCCCAGAGGAATGACTCAAGATTTTATTTTAGTTGAATTAACTGAATATATTAGTTAGTATTAGATAAGAAAAAGGCGTTTTAATGTCAGTTAGTTTGTTTAATGGATTTTCTTGGAATGATAGCCATACGTTGCGGGTCCTGGAGAAACGGGAGCTGGAGCCTCAAGAATTTCTTGATCAGGTTCAGGGGATTTTCAAAGAAAGATTAGAAGTCAGCGATTCAAGAATTTTTAACTGGGCCTGGGACCAGGCAAAAGAGGCTGGCAGGTTCGGCTGGAATCGAGGCGAAAAGCTAACTGTAGAGGAATTCCAAAAAATTGGAAACGCGCTAAAAGAGACGCTTCTTTTCCACGGAAATGGGATGGAAGTAGAGGGCGCCGGCAGCGAACCCACCGTGCATGAAATCGTCCAATTTCTGCTTGGCCGGGGAGAAGCTTCTTCCAATTGGGCCACCTCGAGGAACATCAAAGGGATCCTCCTTAGGAAAGATCCTAAGTTGTTAGGGGAGATGAAAGAGGAATTTCGGCTCGCGCTGTATTCTTGCGCTGGACAGCTGCCTGTTGTCGGCGCGCCTGAAGAGATTCTCTTCCAAGCGTTTGTAAGCAATATCGTAGCTCTTCTTCCCTACTGCTATCCCGAAGCGGGAGACCAATTCCTCATCCCTCAAAAGATTGAAGGGGTTTGGAAATCAATCCCTTATACAGTCGATCATCGGTTTAAACTTTCCCCTTATTGGCTTTCCTCTCCGATTGCTGCCTATGGGCTGATTTCTCCAGAGGGGCCTCCTCTGATGACGTTTTTGGGGACCACATTCCCTGCAGGCGAAGGATTTTTAGCGACCCTTCTTTCCGATTTTACCCCATTGATGTCTGTCGGGCATGCCCCTTACCTGTATGGGAAAATAGAAATAGGGGAATGGCTTAAAGAAAAAACAGGAGTGCGTCTCTTCGGAATGAGTCTCGGAGGGGCTTTAACTATGCATGTCCTTCGGAATCATCCCTCCCATGTGGAGGAGGTCCATGCAGTGAGCCCTGCTGGACTCTATCCATGGAATTGGAGAAGCTGTCATTTTGACGCTAAACTCCATATCTACTATCAAGAAAACGATCTTGTCCCCACCTTGGGATTCTTCCCTGAAGGGGAAAATGTCCATGTTTATCGTGTCATTGGAGCAAAGGTGCAAAATCCTCTCAGCGCCCATGCCCGCGTCTTTGCGGGAGGGGAGCAAGTGACTCTATTAAAGGGCGATCCAGCTTATGAAAACAGCCGCCTTTGCAGAAAACTAATCACGCTCTTGCATCTTTTAGTGGGCATAGCGGCATCAGCGGTTATTCTGTTGGTCTTGATCTATGCGATCTTCCGTTTCCTCGTTCTGCTCCTTCTTGGTTTAATATAATTAATATGCTTAATTAAAGTGAGTTAATTTAAAAACTTAACTTTATAATTGAATTTAAATTAGTTTTTGATAAACTAAGCCTAGGGGCGCAAACTATGCGCTCGAGACTTAAATTCTCCTCTTGCCCGGGCGTT
>CAYZHU010000014.1:0-18602 GCA_964477585.1 uncultured bacterium | reverse complement strand
CATCTCGAAGCCAAGCTTCAACAAACCCGAGAAGATTAATTGTTTCTAAGGTATTCGCGGTAGACTGAGAGCAAGTTGTTTTGATTGAGATCGCCTTTTCCTTGAGCGAACTCGATAAAGGCAGGATCGAACTGAAGGAATATACCAGCGCTGGTATATTGATTGATGCGGGAACCTATAGTTGAATCCAAGATCCCTTTCATCAAAGAAGACAGCGCTACACCGACGCCTAGTCCAATCAATAGTCCGGGCAGCCCAAAGAACATACCTCCCAACAAAGGACCAAGCGCAATAAAAATCACTGAGGCGATCGTATCGATCACATCTAAAATGAGACCTAAATTTCTCTTTTTTTCATTGCAATACTCGATTAAATCGGCGATTTGCTCTCTAGTATAGACTGTCCGTCCATCCAAATTTCCAGATTCAGAACCGATTATTCCATCTTGAGGATTTCCATCTACTTGTGAAACTGCGGTTGCCATATTTTAAAATCTAGGTCCTTCGTAAAAAGTTAAGGAGTCGTCGATCCCATATTCATATTTAAATCTATCGACTATTCGACTTTGAAATGTCTCATAAATTTTCAGGATATTGTCCTCATTTGCATTCTGATTTTGCACAAACTCGATAAACGCTGTATCTTCTCGTAGAGCATTCTCCACGTCTTTATATTTTTGGGAATCTGCAGACAAAGCACCGATTAAGAAAATCCCTGGGATAACAACTAGACTAAGAATAGGCAGCCCGATCATTGCTGGCAAAGGACCTGCAAATGCTCCTAACGCTACTATTGCCGTTATGCCCGCCGCAACTATAATAACAAGTGCAATAATAGAGATAATCATGCTGCTTTTACTCAATTCCGCCTCATCGCGGCAATGATCGGCAAGCCCATCCAACTGGGCTCTTGTTAATACAGTACGTCCTTGCAAATTTCCAGGTGCAGAACTGATTTCCATTCCGCCTGGAGGAGTCCCGTTTATTTGTACAACTGTTGCCGCTGCCATAATCTAATTTTTACCTTCTTTAGTTTTGAGAAGATATGTCTTGTGAACTTGGAGAATATTGTCCTGATTCGCGTTTTGATTTTGCGCAAACTTGATAAATTCTTCGTCGGTTCGAAGATCACGTTCCGCTTGATAATATTCATAACCATTTGTTAATTCAAATACGACCGGAGCAAGAAACAATCTGACTGCGCCTCCAATCAATATACCTCCCACCACACCTAGCGCCGCCCCCCCGAAAGGGTCTAAAAAGAATCCCCCTAGGAACCCTCCTAGTACCACAAGTGCAACGGCAATAATCTTTGTTGCGATATCAATAATTTTAAGAATTTTTTTCACCTGCACAGATTTACCATGACAATAGTTCTCCAGTTCATTCAACTGGGCTATTGTTTGGACTTCTAGTTCTGGCGCTTGAGGGTTTGCTAGAACTTGGCTGGAATATTCATTTAATTTTGAAATAGCTGCCATAATTAACCACTTACCATTAATCTTATTATATTATTCATGTATTTCTAATTAATTTGAACTAAAATAAATCGTTGATTGAAATTGATTTATTGAGGTAGTATGTGATGAAAAGTAAATTTTTGAGGTGTTATGGCTAGAATTACAGGAGCTCTAGAAAGCAAACTAAAACCTTTAGCACCTATCCATACTTATGAGGTCGATCTGGGGAAAGGAAAGCCTATTTTGATCCAAGCGAACAGGGTTGACCAGATCGGAGGAGCGATCGCCTTTAGCATTGAGTATACCGACTACAATGTCTACGTGGCTGGGTTTGCCTCCTGGGCCTCTTATAAAATTGTCGACCCATCTGAAAAAGCGGAACAGCCCCCTGTAAAAGAGAAAAAAGTGAAGAGCCAGCCCCAATTCCAATTCTCTCTATAATGTAATTTGGAAATCTGGTATTCTCTGTCCAATATATTAGGAGACTATGGATAAACGAACCATTCTTTTCATGATCTGCATTTCGGTTGCTTTCTTCGGGGTTCACGCCTGGTTTGGTATGAAACGGGATGAAGAGTTAAAAGCCTATGAGCTGGCTCGCAAAGAGAAAAAAGTCACCCAGGAAGAAGTGGTTCAGTACACTCCCCCGCCTGCCGAGCAGACGCAAGAGATGGGCGACGAGACCTTTTATGTACTCGAAAATGAGTATCAGCAATTGGTTTTCTCCACAAAAGGGGGCAGCATAGCCGAGATCAATCTCCCTCTGAAAAACCGCGCTGATTCAAAGAGTTTTGTAAAAGAAATCGATGTCGATCGGACCATTTTGGCCGATTCACCGCGCAACGCCCGCTTTCCTCTCCATTCTTATCGGACAGCGGAAGGGAACCTCCATGAAGAAGGGGCTTTAGGCGGCTACTATCCTCTCCTAAGAAGATCGATTTTGAATGGCGACGGAAGCATCAGGTCCCAGGTTTCTCCTGAATACTATGCGATGAATATTGGAGGCGATGAAAACTCCAATTATCAAATGACCCGCTTTGAGCCCAATTTGATCCAATTCGAGAATGCTTCGGGTAAGCGGAGGATCATCAAAACTTATTCTATTCCGACAGAGAAAAATGGCCCTTATTGCTTCAATCTCGATATCCGGGTTGAAGGAGACGCGCGCGATCTTTGGCTGACATCAGGAGTCCCCGATGTGGAATTAGTAGGAGGATCTTATAGCCCGCTCCTCAAATTCCAAGTGATGAGGGGGAAAGCCTCTGAAGTCGATGCGATCGATCTGCCCAAAAAAGGTCCGCTCCAAGTCACCAGCTCAAATCCGAAGTGGATCAGCAACTCGAACGGATTTTTAGGGATCATCATGGATCCTTTGAAAGAGATTGGACAAGGATACAAAGCGATCCAAATCGAAGGGACAAAAATTCCCACCCGCCTCTCTCTCATCGACCCCCAATACAATCTCTACCCAGCTGTGGACTACCCGGGATATGCTACTTACTTGCCGCTGAAAAGCCATTCTACATTCCGGATTTTTGCAGGCCCTTTTGATGATGGTCTCTTGAAAGAACTCGACGACCTTTATGAAGACCCGACGCAGAATTACAACCCCGACTATGCCGATGCGCAGAGCATCCAAGGTTGGTTCTCCTTTATCTCCGAGCCTTTTGCGAAATTCTTATTCCTATTGATGAAAATGTTCTATGCAGTCACCCATTCTTGGGCGTTTTCAATTATCCTTTTGACGATTGCCCTCCGTGCGATGATGTATCCGCTCAACAGTTGGTCGATCCGCTCCTCGATCAAGATGCAGGAGCTCGCGCCAAAAGTGAAAGCAGTCCAAGAACGGTATAAAAAAGATCCGCGCAAAGCTCAAGTGGAAGTGATGAATCTCTATCGGGAATCGGGCGTTAACCCAATGACCGGCTGTTTGCCCGTGCTTCTCCAGATGCCATTTTTGATCGGGATGTTCTACTTACTGAAATCGAGTTTCCCTCTTAGAGGCGCTCCCTTCATCCCTGGATGGATCGACGATCTAGCGGCCCCCGATGTGTTATTTAGTTGGAACCAGCCCCTCTGGTTCATTGGGAACGAATTCCACTTGCTTCCGATTTTGATGGGCTTGACCATGTTCCTGCAACAGAAGCTCACAACAAAATTGCCAAAAGACCCAAAACAGTTGACCGATGCGCAGAAACAGCAGAAGATGATGGGGAATATGATGTCTGTTCTCTTTACCGTCATGTTCTACAATTTCCCATCGGGATTGAACATCTACTTCATGTTCTCTACCCTTCTTGGTGTTCTCCAGCAGTGGTGGATGATGAAAAAGATGAACGCTAACCCAACACCAAAACTATCCACATGAAAGAGTGGGATCAATTTTTGTTTCGATTGGAACAAGAATTGGGATCACAATTTCCCTGGTTAAAAAAGGTCATCCGCTTCGATGCTGCCAACCTCTATTTAGAGGCGGAAGACCCGTTCCAGATCAGTTGGTTCGAAGAGCATATCCGCCCTCGGTTAAAGGGCTTTGTCAACCAAAACCTACGACCCATCAAAGTCCATTTAGGACTCCCCGCATCTAAAAAATCAGCTCCAATCAAAAAAGATGACACCGCGCGGCTCTATCTTAACCCCACGCCTCTCGATCCTGAATTTACCTTGGCCAATTTTGTCCCTTCCCCTTCTAATCTGATGCCCTTCCGCCTCATTTCAGAACTCAAGGGATCACCCCCCCCTTTTAACCCGATCTATCTTTTCGGTCCTAATGGGTCAGGTAAAACCCATCTGCTCCATGCCGCTGCAAGCCAGCTCCAAAAAAATGGGAAAAAGGTCTTTTTTGTGAAAGCAGAGGCCTTCACCGATCACGTAGTTCAAGCGATCCGCTTAAGCCTCATGCAAGATTTTAGAAAAGTCTATCGAGAGATCGACGCGCTGATCATCGATGATATCCATATTTTTTCCCGTAAAGCTGCCACCCAAGAAGAATTTTTCCATACTTTCAACAACCTCCACACGCAAGGAAAACTGCTCCTCTTCAGCGCTAATCTTCCCCCTTCCCAACTCATCGAAATCGAGCCGCGCCTCATCAGCCGCTTTGAATGGGGCATTACTCTCAATCTTTCTAAACCTGACTATTCTCTGATCTTAGAGAAAACAAGCTCACTTTGGAACTTCCCTCTTACCCCTGAACTCACCCAATTTCTCTCATCCTTCTACGATCCTATACTCGCCCTACAAGCTTTAGTCTTGAGAAGCAAGGGGCCCTTCACTCTTGAGATTGCGCATCGCCTCCTATCCGATCTTCTCGCTAAACAAGAGGAAAACAGCCTTACTTCCGAAGCAATAGTCAAAACAATAGCTGCCCATTACGGAATCCGAAGCGAAGATCTTTTAGGCAAGTCTCAAATGCGCGAATGCGCTCTTCCCCGCCAGATCGCGATGTATCTTTGTCGAGAAAAACTCAAATGGCCATTTCAGAAAATTGGGCAATATTTTAGCCGCGACCACTCGACCGTCATGTCGAGCGTGAAACAAATGAAGAAATCAATCGACGAAAAGAATCCAGATCTCCTCGCCGCTATTGCGTTATTCGATTCGAAATAATGGGGCATCGCCGAGTCCAAATCGCTCCCGCACAGCTAATTCGCCTGTCTACTATTCCGATGATTCTTTTAATCGCAGATTGGCAGCCGAATTTCCTGATATTCTAATAACTAAATTCAACGACTTGCATTCTTTGATGTACTCTCTGCATAAAGAGATCAGTAATGGTTTTTTCTGGATGGGATGTCATACAGATCCTGATCAAGGGCAAAGCGATGATGAAACTAATGACAATGTTCAATTTGTCAATTGGATGAAACGTATAGAGACTCCTTCTACCCAAGAGGAATCGGACAGGCTAGAAGAATGGAATAGAAATTGGAGCAGTTTTGGGAAGTTGCCGTTTTCAAATATCTCCGACCTTAAAGGTCGTCTATGATTAGATTTTAAAGATGGCTTTATAGGCTCTGTGATCTGTGAGCGCTTTACTTGGATCTTGCGATAGATCGTAGGTGTCTCGCAATAATTGGACATCGAATTCCTTAAAGCGAGTCTGGAAGCCGTCCCGGATCAAGACGTAATCATCGATCTCATTTCGCTCTTTTGGATCGGTCGGCTCCGCTACTCCATTTGCACGCGCTTCCAGAAGATTAGTGCACGTATAAGTCGCTTCACCAAATTCCGGATGGTGCAAAGTGTAAAAGTCATAGTAGAGATGAGCAAGTCCAGAATTTGTATAATCATCATTTTTTTCTCCTGTTCTACGAATATTGAGATCCCCTACAAGGATATAAGGCTTATCTTTTGCAATTTGATCCATTTGTTCTGTCAGATATGCAAGCTGCGCCTTCCGATAAGGTCCTCCTTTTTCAGGACTTCCCGGCTCTAAATGGGTATCCACTACCCAAAAATCTTGAGTCTCGACAGCAAAAAATCCACGGTCTAAAATCCGGACCGGATAGAGGTCATGGATCTCGTCTGGATAAACGTAGCTGTCCTGAATATCATTTGGAAACGGGATAAATTTCGGCTCGCTCGTAATGGGATACTTGGAAGCTACGAATAACCCGCTTTCTTGTTCTCCAGGCTGAAGTCCCATCCCCATCCAAATATGGGGAAATTGCCCTTTCAGGGCTTCATAGACAAACGAGGCCGATTCAAGCGGTATTTCCTGAGATAAGAAAATGTCTGGGTTCTCACGCGCGACATATTCCCCTAGCCGCTTTGCCCTTTCCGGGGTAGGGGCCGTGATCCCGCCATATAGGCTTGGAAGCCTCCCTTTGAGCATATCGACATTGAGCGTCAAAAGAGAATGGTTTTCAAAATCGCTCTTCTCTTCCCCTTCCCCTTTTTTATAAACATAATAGGAAGGAGGCTCCATCGCACTTAAAAAAATGCTGCTAAAGATTATCGGGATCATACTCGGAGGATTATACTTGTTTAACCCACAAAACACAAGAGAACGTAAGGCACTCAAATTGATAGATTTAAAAAAGTAATTGAACTAAACAAAATTAATTAATATAATTATCACATGTACAAATCAAAATCAGTACTATCTTCTCTTCTTACCTCATTGTTACTGTCCTGACAGGACAGGCTAATACTTCTATTTAATCAAATTTTTAAAAAACAAAATAAAAAAAACATTAATAATATTTAATATAAAATGAGGTAATTATATGGTACTCACATCAGGTGGAGTAAATTGGGGTCCAAATTTTTTCTACGGACCTTCAAAAGCAAAACAACAACCTGTTAGAACAGCAGGCACAATCCAATCTACTGATAGCATGGGGAGCGCAAGCAATGCTTCTGAGACAAAATCTTCTACAAAGGGATTTTTTTCAAGAGTTAGCAGATTCTTCCGCGCGATCTTTAGATTCTTTTGTTAATACAAAGACCCCAATCGAAAGATTGGGGCTTTCTTGAAGATTTAAATCTTGATATACCGTTCGCCCGGTTTAGCGCCGCCAAAGGTGGCTGCTTGATCCGGTGGTGGTACTGGGAATTGGAATGGTCCTGGATCTTCTCCTGCCATAACCTTGGTGACTATCTCTCGCCACTTTTCCACAGTCTCTACGAAGAGAGGCGCAAATCGGCGAAGCGCCGCTGCATCCACCCCTAGCCCCATGTCGATCACACAGTGCATCAGGATCAGTTCTTCTTTTGGAGCCACGCCAATGCCGCCGCCAGCCATCTGGCCGCCAAGCATCGAACCCTCAAGAAGCCGCTCAAAGAGTTTTAGTCTAATTTTATCATCTTTCGGAAGACCATCAAGAATGGGAGAATAAAGATACAAACGATCAGAATTGGGTTCGTATGTAATATGGAGAGAAAACGTGTTGTCTATACCAAGTATACACGTGTTGTTTTCATCAAAATCTAAACCATCTAGGTTTAGCTCCTTGCCAAATTCCCGTAAATTGGCCTTGGCATTTTCGTAGGACATTGGATTCCTCCTAAAATTAACTTATTTGTGTAAATTGCAAAATCAGCAGAAACTTTTATAAATCTTTGCCTCCCTTAGGCGCAAGGGAAATTTCTGTTTCCTCTCAAAAATGAGAAAATCGCAAATTTACAGAGGTGCAATTAATAACATTTTAGTTGAATCTAAACTAAATTTCAATATTAAAGAAAGTATGAGTATATAAGAATTTTTTTTAATATGTTTGAGAAAATCGAGACAAGCAACGGATCTCCATTTCCATTAGGGCTTTCTATTCAAGGAGATACGGCAAATTTTTCGGTATTCTCCAGCCATGCGAACGCTCTCTTTTTAGCCCTTTTTTCTCCTCATAAAGAGAGTCCCGATAAGGAAATCCCTCTTCAAAAATCGGGGGATTATTGGCACGTCGCCATCAAAAAACTCCCACCTGAATTTGACTATTCCTTTAAATCTTCTGAAAATTATCTTGCAGATCCTTACGGCAAAGCAGTCTCCACTTCTTTTGCTTGGGGAGATATCGCCAATGCCCCTCTACATAAAAGATCAAAAGGATATCTCCAATCTAAACCGTTCGACTGGCAAGGGGATACCCCTCCCAATATCAAAAAAGAAGATCTCATCATCTATGAGATGCATGTGCGGGGATTTACAAAGCACCCATCCAGCAAAGTAAAAGCTCCAGGGACTTTTTTGGGATTAGCTGAAAAAATTCCCTATTTGAAAAAATTAGGGATCAATGCGATCGAGCTTCTCCCGATTTTCGAATTCGATGAGACCCATAAAAAAAATATCGACCCTAAAACGGGAATGCATCTTCCGAATTTTTGGGGATACGACCCGCTCCACTATTTTGCCCCTATGGGGAGATATGCCCATGCCGATCCCATTATAGAATTCAAGACGCTCGTCAGAGAGTGCCATAAAAATGGGATCGAGGTGATCCTCGATGTGGTCTATAACCATACGGGGGAAGAGAAAAATCCTGATTACAAGATCAACTTCCGGGGTTTGGATAATACAGTCTACTATATGACCGACAACCAAGGGAAATATTTAGATTTCACAGGTTGCGGAAATACAGTGAATGCAAACCACCCTGTAGTCCAGAAACTAATTCTCGACTCTCTTCGCTACTGGGTTGAGGAAATGCATGTCGATGGCTTTCGGTTCGATCTCGCTTCGATCCTAACGAGGGATCCCCATGGAAGGCCTCTCGCCTTTCCTCCTATCCTGAAGGCGATCGCCGACGACCCATTAGTCGGCAAAGTAAAACTCATTTCTGAATCTTGGGATGCAGTTGGGCTCTATCAGGTAGGCACTTTTCCGAAATGGGGACCCTGGTCTGAATGGAATGGGAGATACAGGGATACAATCCGCCGCTTTATCAAGGGGAATCCTCATCAAGCAGGAGATTTTGCAACGTGTTTTTGCGGCAGCGAAATGATCTACCATTCCTACAATCCCCAATCGAGCATCAATTTCATCACAGCGCATGATGGATTTTCTTTACGCGATTTGGTGACTTATGCGCATAAGCACAACAATGAAAATGGAGAGATGAATCAAGACGGGAATAGCCATAATGATAGCTGGAATTGCGGCTTTGAGGGCCCAACTCACGATCCCCAGATCCAAGCGCTTCGGGAAAGACAGATGAGGAATTTCCTTCTCGCCCTATTTTTATCGCAAGGGGTGCCGATGCTCCTCATGGGGGATGAATATGGCCATACGCGCCGCGGGAACAATAATCCCTATGTGCAGGATAACGAAATCAATTGGTTTCTCTGGGATGAACTGAAGCAAAATGAAAAAATTTTTAATTTTGTTTCATCGTTGATCTCTTTTCGCAAAGCTCACGCCTCTCTTCGCCATACCCGTTTTCTTACGAATCAAGATGTCGATTGGCATGGAATAGTCCCGTTTCATCCAGATTGGAATTCCCAATTCGTAGCCTTAACTTTGAAGCCCTCTCTCTACTTTGCTTTCAATGCTTCTCCTCATCCTCAAACTTTCTCCCTTCCTCCCGACTCTTGGAAACAAATTGTCAATACAGCAGCTGATTGGACTTTCCAAGAGATCGATCTTCCTTCCCAACTCACGCTACTCCCTTTTTCGGCGCTCTTGGCTAAGAGCTTTTGATAAATCCTCCCATTTGCTATATTCGGTTTTTCATCTTGGAGGAGATACATGCGTTATGTGAGTACTATTTTATTTGGCCTATTTGCAATTGGCTGCAGCCGAGGCGGCGATGAGGTGAGCCGATTTCATGAAGATGGAAGGGCCAAACCGATTGTCGCTGTAGCCTCCATGATTGATACAACTTCGTTTGACGTTCCCTGGAGCATTCCTGAAGAACTCACTTCTATGGTCGTGAATAAACTTTCAGAAGCAGGGGAAATTTACGTCCAAGTGCAAGAGGAGTATCCCTTCGCAGAAAATCCGTTTAGCGGCGGAGATCTCTCTTGGATGAAACGGGAGTTTCAAGGAAAGGAGTTCGTCGTCTTTCTCGAGTTAGTGGAACACGAATCTGTGCCTGCCTCCAAAACAAAAACTGTGGAACTCTCGACCAATTTGAACATGTCGGTAAGGCTCCGCGTGATCGACTTGAGAGCTGCTACACCTACGATCGTGCTCCAAGAGATGGTCCATGACAGCTATTTTGTGCCAAAGACCTTGCTCCCCATCGATTATTCTGTGGTTGTATGGGGAACTAACGATTATCGGAAATCGCCGATGGGAATTGCTCACGTCCAGATCGTGAATGAGATCTCGACCCGCATTTCTGAATACATCCTTTTGGCAAAGAGCCGATGACGAATGGAACTGAGATCAGCTCGATCGTCTTGTTCGGGCTGATCGCGATTTTTTTCATCTGGATGGGATGGAAAAAGGGGTTCTTCTCTTTCAGCTCCGAGCCTTGGTTTGCTCCACTTAATTTATTCCATGTGCTAGCTGCCTTTGCCATCTATATCGTAGGTTCCTTATTGGCGGGAACGATCTATTCTAGTTTTTTCAAAACGGCTCCTAATTCAACTGGAATGGCTGTCTGGTTCAATTTCCTCACTTCGGGGACCATCCTAATTTTTCTTATGATCTATTGGGGACTCCTCCCTTCTACAATCTCTCTTTGGAGAAGACCGTCTGTAGAGGAACACCTCTACAAAGAGGATATTTTCCAGGCCTTTTTAGCTTGGTTCATTTCCTTTCCGATAGTTTTATTCATAAGCAATTTCCTAGAGTATTTCGTAGCTCATGTGTTCCATGCGAAGCAGCTTCCCGATCAGCTCGCTGTCCAATTCCTCAAGCTCACGTTTGGCAAGCCGCTTTATTTCGTACTTGCGATCGCATCGATTATCCTGATTGCTCCCCTTCTCGAAGAATTGCTGTTCCGAGGCTTTTTACAAAGTTTCATCCGAAAACATCTAGGCTCTAAATACGCGATTCTCATCACATCGGTATGTTTTGCCTTTTTTCATTATTCAGGAGACCAAGGATTAGGGAATATCCCGATCATCGGATCTCTGATTTGCTTAGCTTTATTTCTTGGATTTCTATACGAAAAACAAGGCTCCCTTTTCGCGCCGGTTGCATTGCATGCCTCCTTCAATGCGATTAGCGTTTTGAATCTCTATTTTTTAGGAGGCGTCCCTGGTGGTATATGAAGTGGTTCTTTTCTCTTTTCATCACAGCGCAAATTTTTGCAGCTGACTTTTTTTCTTACGATCTCGCGCGCGAAATCGAAACCCGAAATCAAAATTGGATCTTTTCTCCGTTCTCAATCGCCTCCTGTCTATCGATGGTTACAGAAGGAGCCGATGGGCGAACGGCTGAAGAATTGCGAGCCGCTTTAGGTCCATTTCAATACGACCCATCTTTGATCCACCCTTCTGCTTTTGATTCAGATTACCAGCTTCAGATCGCACAAGGCGCCTGGATCAAAAATGGTTATCCGATCCTTTCTTCTTTTGAAGAGACGCTTACAAAAAATTACCAAGCAGCCATTGAGAATATCGATTTCGATCCAGATAGCGTGCAAATGATCAATGAGTGGATTGCGAAAAATACGGAACAGAAAATCCAAAATCTCATACCTTCCAATAGCATCGATTCAATGACCCGGCTTGTGCTTGCAAACGCCCTCTATTTCCAAGGTTCCTGGGAACAGCCTTTCCCTGAAAACGGGACCTCTCCCCTCCCCTTCTATACTCCAACGGAAATAGTCCAAGCCGACACAATGGACCAAACATCCTACTTTTCCTATTATGAAAACGATAAGCTGCAACTTCTTTCGCTTCCCTTTAAATCGAGCGGACCTAAGCCTATCTGCCTTTTGGTCCTTCCAAAACAGGAGATCGATTGGGAAACGATTCAAGCTGCAATCCCTCTGCAGTCTCGGGCAAAAGTCCATGTTCAGGTCCCGAAATTTCAAGTAGAGCAAGCGATCGATCTGAAGCCGATCTTAAAGAATTTGGGAATTGATGGAGCGTTTTCTAGTTTTGCCGATTTTTCTAAAATCAGCGAATATGGCAACCTCCACTTGAGCGCAATCCTCCATAAAAGCTTTTTTAGCTTCGATGAAAAAGGAGTAGAGGCAGCTGCAGCAACAGCCGCTATCATCTCGCTTACTACAGCCTTTAATCCCAATATCCAAATCTTCCAATTTATCGCTAACCGACCCTTTTATTTCCTCCTCTTAGATCCAAGAAATGAGACACCTCTTTTTATCGGACACATCCAAAACCCATGAAATTCAAATCGTTTGGATTATCGGATATCGGTATCTCTAGACCCAATAATGAAGACGTTTGGGCAGCGCTTCCCGATATTGGTTTTTTTGCTCTTGCAGATGGAATGGGAGGGCATCAAGCTGGCGAAGTCGCTGCCAAAGAGGCGATAGAATATCTGGTAGGGTCGATGCAGGGTGTGAAAAGCCGCAATACAATCGAGCTGATCATCGAGATCCGCCATGCGATTGAAAAAGCAAACCATTGGGTCTTCCAATTGGGGAAAAAATCGGAAACACTCCAAGGAATGGGAACTACCCTTTGCTGCCTATTTTGGACAAAGGAGGCGGTCATTTATGGCCATGTGGGAGATAGCCGTATCTATCGGTTCAGAAACCAAAAATTGGAACTCCTAACAAAAGACCATTCCCTTTATGCCAAATGGCTCGACACGGGAAAACTCGCAGAGGACTGTGAAACTCCGTTTCCCTATAAAAATGTGATCACCCGGGCCATTGGGAGCGCTACGAAAGCTAACCCAGAGATCGCAGCCACAGCTTACGAACCTGGGGATCTTTTTTTTCTTTGTACCGATGGCCTCTCAGACGTCCTTACCCTGGAAGATATGGAAAAAATTATTTACCGGTCCCAAAATTTGGAAGATAGCGCAAGAAGACTCATCCAAAAGGCGAAAATAAAAGGTAGTTCTGATAATATTACAATCCTTTTGATCCAGGCTCAACCGGAATTGGATACTCATGGAGAGGATTTATCTAGACAACAACGCGACGACGCAGCTCGATCCGAGAGTCTTCAAGGCGATGCTCGAGGACCTGAACGGCCCGCCTGCGAACCCCTCTAGCGTCCACTGGTTTGGACAAAGGGCAAGAAACCTTTTATCCGGCGCCAGAAGAAAAGTAGCCTCCTTTTTTAAAGCAAAACCTGAGGAGATCATATTTACCTCGGGAGGAACCGAAGGGATCAATCTCCTTCTGAGAGGATTGGGTTGCGATGGGCATGTCATCACTACGGCAATTGAACACTCTTCCCTTTACAAAACAATACAAGTCATTGAATCCCAGGGACTTGAAGTATCTTATATCCCTGTCGGCCTATGGGGCGCTCCCCTACCTGAAAAAATCCTCGACGCGATCCGGCCCAATACCAAGGCGATAGTCCTTTCCGCTTCGAATGGAGAAACGGGAGTGAAGCTCGATCTTGAGGCGGTCGGCGAGATCGCTGAAAAAAGGGGGATCCCGATCCTTCTCGATCTAGTCTCCTATATAGGGAAGGAACCTCTTCTCCTCCCCCCTTCTGTAAAAGGGGCAGCGATCAGCGGCCACAAATTTCACGCCCCGAAAGGAGTGGGGGCGACCCTTCTCCGTTCCGAGCTGAAACTGACCCCGGTCACGACCGGCGGAAACCAAGAATATAGGCGGCGTCCAGGGACAGAAAACCTCTCTGGCATTTTAGGGATCGCGGAGGCTCTCCATATTTTAATGGAGAATCAAGAAGAAATCACCCAAACCATCCGGGATCTCCGGAATCATCTAGAAGAGGGGCTTCTTCGGGCGATACCGGATATTGCGATCAATGGGCAGGGGCCTAGGATTTCGAATACGGCCAATATTGCTTTTCTTGGGGTTGATGGGGAGACTCTTCTCATGCAGCTGGATCTTGCAGGAATTGCTGTAAGCCACGGGTCTGCCTGCACCTCTGGTTCTCTAGAACCTTCCCGCGTCCTCACTCAAATGGGGGTGGACAATAAGACAGCCCGCTCATCTCTTCGGATTTCAGTCAGTCGATTCAATACCCGAGAAGAGATGGATCGGGCGATCGAGATCATTTCCAAAACAGTCCAAAAACTAAGATCCCTGAAGCAATAAGACTTTGCAAAATTCCGTGCGAGACCGAGACCGGGCCCGTTACCGAGACCGAACCGAGCTTTCGTTCTCCGAATAAATCAACGCAAAGACGCCAGGACGCAAAGACGCAAGAAAGTTGAATGTCCTGCCGGCGTTTCGCCGATCCCTGTTTCGACATTCCTATTGAAGAGTTTTAACAAGATCCGCCTGCCTCAAAAACAGAGGATAACAGAAAATTCCGTGCGAGACCGAGACCGTTACCGAGTCTCCGTTTTCCGAACGTTCCCAAGAAAAATTATTAACCACAGAGATCGACACCACAGAGACGCAAAGATCACAGAGACAGCACAGAGGAAAGAGAAAGCATCGGCAAAGGGCGCGCCCTTTGCAAACCCAATTTCTAGGTGAGCTTTTCTGGCTTCGCCAGTTCCACACGATTTCTTCGAAATCGGCGGGGCGGACGAGAGGGATGCCCTCTCGTGCTCTCCCAAAAATTAAAACAAAGACCCGATCCTATAGCCCCCCTCTAACTCCCTCGAAGCAGGTGTAATTTTTCTTCCCTGCGTCCTCTGCGTCCCTGCTACCGCGCTTCGCGGCCCTGCGCTGATGAAAAAATAAGCTCGTTATCAAAAATGCTTCTGAATGGCTGGAAAACTCTTTTCGATTTTTTCGAGTAGGGCGAGATTGGTCGTGGCAATGCCTAACCCCTGTGAATGAGGAAAGATTAACTTGGTCATCGGCAGTTCTTTGAAAAACCGGCCCGTTTGTTCGGGAAATGCGGTTACATCATGGAAAAGTACCACTCCGTCCTCTTTTAAGTATTGCGACCAATTTTGGTAGTGCTGCTTGGCGCTATTATAAGTATGGGCCCAATCGATATTGAGGATATCGATCGACCTTTTCCACTTTTTCGAAACATCGGGAAAAGGTCCAATGATCAGATGGATATTTTTGGCGTAGTTGAACCGGATCGCATTGGATATATTGCTAAAAGCGGCGTCGAGAGCAAAACTCTTGAGCGCATAATTCCCCTCTTCAAACCAATCGATCCCGAATACATTGCCCCTGTTTCGGTAAGCGAAAGCAATGGTCGATAGGCCTCTGTCAAATCCAAGATCGACAACCGTTTTTGGATGGAGCGTCTGCACTAGCCAGATCGCAAAAGCCTCATGCCCTTTCCAGGTGCTATCAATACTGCGCAAAAATTCTAAAGCGGGATCCTTTTGAAAAACTTGTCTCCGAGTGGGAAGAGAAACCGCGGCAGCGTTCATTTAACCTAGCTGTTCCCCACGCTTGATTGGGGAATGATAGCTTAACTAAAATTCCCCATTCTTGTCCACTTCTACAAGTTCAATTTTTCAAATAATCGAGAGACTCTAAGGCAGTGATATCGGGAACATCTCTGTGGAGAACTACAAAACGGATCTCTTCAAAATGGGCAGCTTTATATTGGGCTGCTTTCGCAAACTTCTGAGCAACTTCTATCCCGACTCTAAGAGACCGGTCAACCCCAAACCCATAAATCCCTGCGCTAATTGCAGGAAGAGCGATCTTTTTCAACGGAATCTTCGTTGTGACTGAAGTTATATAAGCGGCAAGTAATGCGCTTTCGTAAGCTTTAGCAAGTAGTACTTTTGTTCTTTGTTCATTTCCGTCATGGACTGGCCCTACTGTATGGATCACATACCGAATTGGATCAGGAAGATTCCCTTTTCCTGTAATCACAGATTCCCCAGTCAGACACCGCACATTAAGTCCCTTAAGGGGAAGTTCCTCACACGCTCTTTCCAAAGGAGGTCCTCCGATCCTAAAGATCGCCCCGCTCACTCCCCCTTTCCCTAAACAGGAAGGATTGGCCGCATTTACAATGACATCCACATCTTGCGCTGTGATGTCGCCTTTGCAGATGGTAATATTTGTCATTCCGACTTTCTTAGTAGCAGACCTGACCCCAACTGCCTCATCTAAACGATACTCGATTAGCTTCCCTGATTTCTTTTCCCAAGACGCTTGTATCTTAGCCTTCAGGGCAACAGGCACGTTTTCCGCCCTATTTAACTGAAAATCAATCCATCCCAAACGAGTATTTTTAAAGCATCCACACCAACGGAACAATTGTCCGAAACAACCAAGTTTTTTAAGGCTCCATCCCTCTTTTACGTCATATTTGAGAAAAAGCCCGTTGGTCTTTCCCAATTTCTTATAACCTGCTCCAAGATCAGCAGCTCGTTCCATCAGCAACGCTTGCAGAGTGACCATTCATCCTCCTTAAAAAAGGGGGTTACGATAAAATATGCACTGATATTAATCTAGAAGTATTTTCCGACCTTCCGCTCTTCTTATCTTCTCCCAAACTTCCTTTCCAATTCTCGATACTGGTCCCTACGGTCGAGTATTTCTTTAGCTCCTAAAACGGCTGGCACTACACATATCGTTCCAAGGAAATAACCAAACACTTTTCCAGTTACAAGCGCTGCTGAAATTAGCAGCTTACGGTTACCCAGATACGCTGAGGCTCCCGATTTCGGGATAAAAAGAGCTGCGGCTCCTTTCGCAAAGAAGTTTGCGAACCTTCCATAAGCAGTAGGCTTTTCGCGATGATCTTTTTTCATGAGTACTAATTGTTCGCTACTACTGAGCGGCCTTGACATTTTAGCTTCTCTTACTGGCACATCTAGCCATTTAGATTTGCCGGAGCTGATATCAATAATCCTAATTTTTGTCATTATTTTGGGAGGCTCTGATGATGCAGCTAGTGCTGGCGAAGGGTCAGCTTTATCCGCGGAATTTTCAATTTCCGAATCAAACTCAGATGGTGTTGGAGAACTTGAATGGAAAATTACTGTTCGAGGCGTAGATGTAGGAGATGTAGCTCCATCCGCGCATTCCTCTTTATCCGATTCCCAGTCAGATGGTACTGGAGAAGAGTCAACAGTACTGCGCACCGGATCTTCTAAAAAAGACCTTGGACTCCGAACTTCCTCCTCATCAATGCGAATTACGAACCTTTCATTAAGCGGTCTTGGAGAACCAGGATCTTCTTCTGAAAATACTGAGGGGGAAAAACTTCCCTCATCCGTAGCTTGAACGGATGGTTCAGGTATCGGTGTGAAAGAAAACCAACTTCTGGAATTTCCACCAATCGATGAACTAGGCTGTGTCATAGAAAACTCCTTTAGAATCAAGAACGGAGCATTCTACATCTTTACTATTTTTTAATCAAATATCAGATCGCATTCCGATGGATCGCTCTCAGGATCTTTAGCCAAAACGAGAGGCTCTGCTGCCGCTAGTGATCGAAAATTGTCACGGGCTTCTTGCGTTGCTTCCGCTTCCAGATCCTCTATATAAGATCTATCAACTTGAATAAACTTAGAAGTCGTAAAAAAGGGACGCGTGCACCCAAGAATTCGCAAAACATTAGAAACAGTTCCTATATTATTACCCACTTTGATCTGATTTTGATTCGGGAATTATTCGCGTATACTTTTAACTGAAAGGATTTTAACCCCGCGCAGGGTAGGCTCCTCGATTGTGAACTCAAAAGAGCGGATCCGGATAGCCTCCCCTTTAATAGGAGGGTGGTCCAAAGTACTTAGAATCAGTTCGCTTAATGTATCTCCCTTAGAATGAGGAAGATCTGATTGAAATTGCCGATTGAACTCGTCGACGCTCATCTCTCCCGATAAAGTTCTCTCTATGTAGAAAGACGTAGCAGTCTCTAGCGGAAGCGCTTCTTCTTCTTCTCCAAAGATTTGTTCCAGAATTTCATCGAGGGTCAAAATCCCGCACGCTTGTCCCGATCGATCGAGGATCACCGCAATACTTTGATTGTTGCGCCGAAACTGGTCGAGAAGCTGCAGAATAGAAGTATCGAGAGTGACAAACCAAGGGGAGCGGGCCTGGTCCAATACCCGCTTCTTCTCATCCATCCGGAGAAGATCGCGCAGGTGTGCGATCGCAACGATATTATGCGGATAGCGGTGGTAGATCGGAATCATCGGAGTATAGTGTTTGCTAAGAAGACTGCGGACTTCCTGGAGCGTCGAATGGGAGGGGGCCATCTGCACCTGATCTAGAGGCTTCATGAGCTGCCCTGCCGTCTGGTTCTTAAGCTGAAAAATCCGTCCTACCATGGCATTGAAATCATTCTCCCCTTCCTCTCTCTCTTCAAAGGCCATCTTCACCTCTTCACGGGAAAGGAACAGAGGAACTTCTTTGGCCCTTCCTAAAATTTTGTGAACAAAACGAGAGAGAGCATCAAACGCCCAGATCAAAGGACTAAAAAGACGGGCGATCAACATCATTACGGGAACGAGAAACATCGCGATCTGCTCAGGATGGCGCCTTGCGGCAAACATCGGGGCAAGTTCGCCAAAAACCACGACGATCAAGACTTGCGTAAGGGGCGCCCAATCTGGATTCAAATGGATCGATTCATAAAATCTCCTGGCGCATTCCGAGCCGACGACGAGCGCTGTATTGATCCCGATCAAAGTTGTTCCGAAAAGACGCGATGGGCGGAGGAGAAGATAATTGAGCCAGATCGCCCTCC
>CAYZHU010000013.1:0-19338 GCA_964477585.1 uncultured bacterium | reverse complement strand
CCTGGGGAAAGTTAGCGGGAGCCCATTATCACGATCTTCTCCCTCTTCCCTTTAAGCAAGAGGTAGTCGATTTCGTAGCGGAAAGGGCCCGGATCGTCCAAGATTTTTTAGAGATTCCTTTCGCTTTGGAGAATGTCTCTTCTTACGCAGCTTTTAAAGAGAGTGAAATGACCGAATGGGAATTTTACCGGGCTGTGGTTGAAAAGGCGGACATTCTTATGATGCTCGATGTGAATAACATCTACGTCTCGAGCCGCAACCACGGGTTCCAACCCAAGGATTATTATGAAAAGCTTCCTCTTGAGCGGGTAGTGCAAATTCATCTGGCTGGCCACACCGATTACGGAGCTTATTGTCTCGACACCCACGACCACCTTGTCTCCGATCCCGTCTGGGAAATTTATAGGGAAGTCTATCCTTTGACTCATCAAGCCTCCACTTTATTGGAATGGGATGAGAATTACATCAGTTTCGAAGAGACCTGGAAAGAGGCGCTCAAAGCAATAGCTTTCCAAAAGGATCTGCTAAAATCATGAATCCCCCTCAATCCCTCCTCGAGCTGCAACGCTGGACCATCCAGGTTCTTCTCCAGCCTCTTCGGGAACAAGGAGAGTTGAGCCTTCCGGTTTTCGAGCCGCGCATCGCCCAGGAGATTGAAGAGAAGATGGAAGGAGGTCCCCATCTCACCGCATCTCAAAAATTAGGGATCCACAATCTCCAGTTCTGGTTCCGGATGTTTGTTCTGATCCAAGGGGATTATCCTGGGTTGCTGCGGCTATTCGGATATCAAGAATTCAATCGGGCAATTGTCGAACCGTTTTTGTTCAAATATCTTCCTGACCATTGGTCGCTTGATGCGATAGGGAAAAAATTGCCTCGCTGGATTGAGGAAGAGTATCGCGAAGTAGACAAAACGCTCGTCTTACCCATGGCCCAGATCGATGCGATCTATAAAGAACTCCTCTTTTTGCGATCCCTTCCTCCCCCAACTGATTTAAATGCGCCTCTATACCTGCAGCCTGTTCTTCTGGAAGTAGAAGGAGATCTTCTCTCCTTTAGAGACCAATTGATGCAGCAAGAGCCCCTCTTCTGGGAAGAGCACGATTTTCCCAAGATCGATTGGTCCCGCAATAAGAAATACGTTTTTTATCTTTTACACGAAAAAGTTCTCTGGGAAGAGCTGAGTTTAGGGGAATGGTCCCTCTTGAAAGCCTTTGAGAAAGGGGCAACGCTTGCCCAAGCATGTGAGAGTCTTACTGGAGAATTAGCTGAAGAGGCGGCGCCTGAGATCGCCAAATGGTTCCAAACCTGGGCCGAAAGAGGCTGGTTCACAAATACCAGTTCGGTATATTGTCACGAGAATGGGAGACCTAAATTTCCAAGCTGAGATTCTCGCTCAGAAGATCAAACACATCATCATCACCCGCAGCGGCCAAACTTCAGACGAGGCGACGGTCGAGCAATTTTATGAAGCTCTTTGCATCGCTTTGCGCGAAGAGATCATGATCAATTGGACCTCTACTTTCCAAACACTGAAAGAAAAAAAGCCTAGAACCCTTTATTTTCTCTCGATGGAATATCTCCCAGGAAGATTTTTGGGAAATAACATCACCAACATCGGCGCTAAAGAACTCGTCTTGGCAACCCTGGCCAAAATGAACCGGAATTACCAAGAGATCATCATTTGCGATGTCGACCCTGGACTGGGGAATGGGGGATTAGGCCGCCTCTCTTCTTGTTTCTTAGATTCCCTAGCGACCCTCCAATATCCCGCAAGGGCCTACGGACTTCGGTATCAATATGGGATTTTCGAGCAGGAAATTTGGGCTGGAAAACAGGTGGAGCGGCCCGATTGTTGGCTGCTGAACAGCTATCCTTGGGAGTTCCGCAGCGATGTCGATTCGGTCTCTATCCATGTATCGGGAAAGCCGATCCCAGCCAAAAATAAACATGGAGACGATGTTTATCTCATTGAAGATCCTGAAGAGGTGAGGGCGCTTCCCTATTTCGTCCCCATCATCGGCTATTCAGACAAACAAGATTATTCAGTCCTCTCGATGTGTCTTTGGTCGACCAAAGAATCTCCCCGCAATTTTAGGCTCCAGCGATACAACGCAGGGTTTCTCGATCAAGCGGCCGAGAACACCTCTTTGACCGACGTCCTCTATCCGAATGACAACAATGAATTAGGCAAACGGATGAGGCTCAAACAGGAATTTCTCCTCGTCTCTGCTTCCCTCAAAGATATCATCCGGCGCCAAATCCAGATGTTTGGCGATCTTTCCCAATTCAAAGACAAAGTGAGGATCCAAATCAACGATACCCATCCCGCTCTTGTCATAGCTGAGCTCATACGGACTTTGACAAAAAACTACGATTTTTCTTGGAAAGAGGCGGTTGAGACTTGCTTAAGCTGCTGCAGTTATACCAACCATACGATTTTGAGCGAAGGGCTAGAAGAGTGGAATGAGAATCGGGTCCGGGAGCTGATCCCGCGCCAATATCAGGTGATCCAAAAGCTCAATCTCGAATTTTGCAATCAAGTGAGGAACCGTTTTCCGGGGGATGAAGAGCGGGTGCGCCGCCTTTCGATCATCGAAGGGGGGCAGGTCCGGATGTCCCATTTAGCCATTTACGGCTGCCATAAGATCAACGGAGTAGCTGAGCTCCACACCGAAATCCTAAAAAAAGAGATCTTCAAAGATTTTTACGAGATGTATCCAGAGAAATTCATCAGCATCACAAATGGAGTGACGCAGCGGCGCTGGCTTCTCCATGCGAATCCCCTCCTCGCTGATTTCATCACCCGCCGGATCGGGACCAAATGGATCTACGATTTTACAGAAATCAAGAAACTAGCCCCCTTTGCCAAAGACCCTAAATCGCAGGAAGAATTTCTCAAAATCAAAAAGAAAAATAAAGAGGCATTGCTCCATTACCTTACCCGGGAAAATCCTGTGCGGGATGAAAAAGGGAAGCTCATCTCCCATTCGAAAGTTCTCCCGGAGACGGCCCTCTTCGATGTTCAGATCAAACGGATCCACGAGTACAAAAGACAGCACCTCAGCGCCCTCTATCTCATCATGCTCTATCGCCAAATCCTCCAAAATCCAAACTCAGTGAAGATCCAACGCCTCTCTATCTTCGGAGGGAAAGCGGCGCCTGGCTATGAACGGGCCAAGCAGATCATTCTCCTCATCAATGCCCTCTCCCGAAAATTCCATTCTGATCCTGCAACCTCAGAAAAGTTGAACATCGCCTTCGTTGAAAACTACGGCGTATCGATCGCAGAAGTGATCATACCGGCAGCCGATCTCTCAGAGCAAATTTCGACCGCTGGCTGGGAAGCCTCCGGCACAGGCAATATGAAGCTCGCCATGAACGGCGCGCTTACCATCGGGACTGAAGATGGGGCGAATATCGAGATGCGCCAAGCGATTGGCGACGCCTCATGGCCATTCCGCTTTGGCGGAACCGCTCAAGAAAATCGGGCAGCCTACAATCCTCAAGAGATCCTCTCGCAAGATGAGTCCATCCGTCTTGCTCTCGAAACCCTCAAAGACAACACCTTTGCAGCCAATCCTGAAGAATCGAGCGCGTTCAATCAAATTTACGACAGTCTTGTCCAATACGATACCTACCGTGTTCTCAAAGATCTCCGCGCCTATTTTGAGATGCAAAAAAAAGTGGAAGCGCTCTTCCTTCAGCCCCAGCTCTGGGCTCAAACGGCTATTTCCAACATCGCCAGCATGGGCCGGTTTTCGGCCGACGAATCGATTCGTCATTACGTCCAAGACATCTGGGGCCTTTCCCACTCTCCTCCCGATTCATCCATCCTATCCAAGGTTCGCGAGGAATACTCCGAACACGACCGCTGCAAAATCATGCGATAGGGCTATTTCTGGCTTTGATCACCGGGTGTGTGAATAGAGATCGCCTACTGCGTGGCGATAGAAAGAGACACGCCCTATCGCGTCTAAGGCTACGCAACCTACAGGTTTGCTCCGCCTTCTTGACGACGCGATTGCTCTGCGCCATAAACAGCCAATGGCTGCAATGCGTTTCCCAACTTCGTTGGGCCCCAATCGCATTGCAGAAGGATCGTCGGGCGGCTAGCGCCCCCCGCAGCCCCTGGGCTATTTCTGGCTTTGATCACCGGGTGTGTGAATAGAGATCGCCTACTGCGTGGCGATAGAAAGAGACACGCCCTATCGCGTCTAAGGCTACGCAACCTACAGGTTTGCTCCGCCTTCTTGACGACGCGATTGCTCTGCGCCATAAACAGCCGAAGACGTACACTCCAGAGTGCAAGGAGTACAATAACAGAAGAATCATATACCCCGTGGGTGTGTTGCATAACTCAGCTTGCACTTAAAATACTGAAAATTTAACACCGAGTACACCGAGAATCACCGAGGAAGAATTGTTTTTCTTGATCTCTCGGTGTTAAATAAGCCGTTCATGTTCATAAGCTTAAGTTGTTTTAGGGTTATGCAACAATCCCATACCCCGTATTTTATACCATAATTTAAAAATCAGGTTTAGGCTAGTCTTTAAGGTTTAAAAAGATAATCGAGATATGGAAGAAAAATATTTTGATATTAATTCTGTGCCAGGGGATGGATTTTTAATTTTTCCCTTATCTATGAGTCGATTAAGTAATGCTCTTGTTCCCGAAAAGATTTATGAATTTTTAGAATTTTTTTTAAGTAAACTATCTCATAAATCCATTGATGTCGTTTTTCTGTATACAAATGGTCTTTATTACAATAGCGAAGAGGGTTCCTATCTTTTAAGAACGAAGATGTTGAATCAGATGGTAAACCACAAATCAGCCCTAGATTCCCTGATTTTAGGAAAAAGGGATTTTATCCCAGGGGCTTTTCATTTCCTACCATGGGATTACACAATTCTCAACACTCCTTTTTTCAATAAAGAGCGAACTAGATTGGTTCATCATAGCAAAAATGATTCGCATTTTCAAAAAGCGCTGCAACAGGACTTAGATGTTGCAGAAATGCCAGCTAGCGAAGCCAATCTCAATTTTTTGCTAGAAGAGCTTGTCATTAGTCATTTACTTACCGAGAAAGAGATTTTTCTTCCCCATCGGCTCGCGACTTATGATGGGTGGAGGCTTCTCTGTTATCCAGGAAATCCTCCAGTCAGTTTAGTGTACTTGTGGAAAAAAAATCTTCTTGGGAATCGGCAAGATTTTTCAAAACAACATCTGCTTTTCGCTAGCTCTTTCTATAACATGGAAGCTAGAGTCTTAATCAATTTTGCAAAGCAAAAGGTTAAAAATGCGCGTTTCGCGCCTCTGTGAGCTCTGTGTCCTCTGTGGTAAAACTGATCTACAATTCCCATTTTTTGAGGAGAGCTTGGAGCTTCTTCTTTTTCTTTAGATAGGCGAGGCTTTTGTTGAAGAGAGCTAGCTGATAGGTCTGTTTTCCTTTGGGAGTGACGAGACGAAGGCCCGAGTCAGTAAGGGGAGCGGAGGCGATTTTAAGCTTGCCGCCATAGAGGTCCGAGACATAGCTCGTGGCAGGTACCCTGTTGAGAAGCGCCCCTTCGATCTCTCCTGCGACAAGCGCATTTAAGAGTTCAGGAATAGAGTTGTAATTACGGGTAATGACGTCGGAATATTTTTGAATCTGGAGAATAGCCGGATCGCCAGTGACAACGCCGACAAGTTCTCCCCCCATTTTGCTCAAATCGGTGTTGGGAGCATTGACTGGCACAATGAGGACCGGCCCTAAATCGAGAATACTCGGAGAAAAGTCGAATTTGGCCATGTGGAATTCATAAGGAGGAAGAGAGGTGAGGACCGCATCATATTTTTCTTCTCTAAGGCCATCGAGCAAGTTGTCCCAGTTAGCTGCGATACGCTCGAAATGAATCCCGCTATCGCGGGCAATCTCTAGAAGAAGATCTTCAGCAAAACCATTCACATACGATTCTTGCGCGCCAAAATTGATCGGATACCAATAGGGATCGATTCCAATGCGCATTGCGCCCGTATTCCCTTCCGAATTGCAGCCGCAACTCTGAAGCATGAGCGAGAGAATAAAAAGAAGAACGAGCCGCATATCCCCGACATTCTAAAAAAATAGATGATTTGGAACAATTTTAATTAAAATTTATATCCCATGAAAAGGGAAATATCATAGGCGGTCCAGTAGACAGCTTCTCGATTGTTAGAGTAGCCTGTAAGGCTCGATTGGAAAGGAGCTGGGAAAATTGTTTGGACTGTCGTTTTCTGTTTGAGCCGGCCCGATTTGCTCCAGGTGCTCCATCCTTCAAAATAGAGGCCGAACGTCCAGCCAGTTGCAAGGTGAACGCGGACGTCGGTTCCTCCAAGCTGAGTGCAGGCTTTGTGGCCTGTCGCGACAGAACTCATCCGAGTCCTTTGCGCTGAGACGAGGACAGAGCTTGGGTTGTAAGCGTAAGTTTCAAGTTCTAGGACATTTTTCGAACGGAAATCGTCACGATGGTATTGGTAGTAGAGATCCCATTGCCCCGTTTTCCAGAAATAGAAGCGGATCCTGGCATCGATGAAAGGACCAAACCAATCTTGTTGATTGGGTCTCGGATAGTGCCCAATGGTGAGTCCCGTAGTTCCAGGAGGAAGAAAAATAGGAGGATTGGAGAATGAAGATTGTTTATCACCTCTCGACCAATTCATGAAATGGGAGTAACGGTAACCCGCGCCAGGGATGAAGGAGAAGCCAAAACTCGGTTTTCTGAAAAGCTTGCATTCATATCCTAATGATCCTTGCACAAAAGCGAAATAGCCGGCTCCAATATCGAAATGGAATGAGGAGGGCTCTCTCAGCCCATTGCCATAGTTCTTTTCGTTGGAATGTCCATTCAAGAGCCATCCATAACCGCCATGGATTCCTAAGATGACCGATTTGAATTGATCGTGAAGTCCTGCTTTTAGTGTGGCGGAAGTCCGGTTCTTGACCGTCGTGCGGGAATTCAATTGATGGCCTGAGCTATATTCATCGAATTTTTGCCGATCGTTTCGAAAACCCAAAGCGCCCCAAGTGTGAGAATTCCAATACAGCTTGGAGAAAAACCCTTGTGATTTTTCAGAAGGAGGAGGCGGCGGCGCGCTCTGTTGGGTTGTGGAAGGTTGTGACTGTGTTGCAGGAGAGGGTGTAGATTGCTGAGTTGTAGAAGGTTGCTCTTGTGCGATTAATCCTACAGAGAGGAGGCAGAGGAAAAAATAATTCATAGACAAAATTTTGCCAGAGCAAGGATATTTTTTTCTATGACTGTTTTAATAAATTTTGGAGGACCCCGTTCCTTGAGCGAGATTTCCCCGTTCTTGCAAGAGCTTCTCACGGACCCGGATGTGATCCGGACGAAATTTCCCCTTTTTTTTCAAAAATGGCTCTTCCGCCGCATCGCAAAAAAACGGGCTCTCAAAGTTTGCCACGACTATGTCCAAATTGGAGGGAAGTCTCCCATCTATTTCGATACGGAAGAGATCGGAAAACAGCTTGAAGCAATCCCTTTCCACCGCTATCTTTCCGCAACCCATGAACAAACCCTCGCAAAAATCGAGTCGATCGAAACAGAAGAGATCTCGGTCCTCCCTCTATTTCCTCAATTTTGCTACGCTACGACTGGGAGCGTCGCCCGTTTTTTTTCCAAGCGCCTTTCGAAGAAAACAGTGGGAAAATTGAGATGGATCAAATCGTATGCCTCCCATCCCGCCTTCATCCGCTCCTATCAAAGAAGGGTCAGCGATTTTTTGCAGGAACAGGGCCTGAAACAACCCGCCCTCCTCTTCTCTGCCCACGGAGTGCCTCAGTCGTTCGTCGACGAGGGGGACCCTTACGAGTCGGAATGCCGCGTCTCATTTGAAAAAGTGATGGAAGGATTTCCTGACGCGCTTGGCAAACTTTCCTACCAGTCCCGTTTTGGTCCAGAGGAATGGCTCAAACCTTATACGAATGAAGTGTGCGAACAGGCCTCTAGCTGGTGCGAAGGAAGAGATATCGTTATCGTGCCGATCACCTTTACTTCCGATCACATCGAGACCCTATTTGAAATTGAGTCGCTGTATCTCCCCCTGATCCGCAGCCAGGGACTCAAAGCCTACCGGTGTCCAGCCCTCAACCTAGAGCCCTATTGGATTGAATCTCTCTCTGAAATTTTAAAGATAAGTCCCTTGCACACAAATGAGATGTTGATTCGTAAATCTTTCTCAAGGTAAATTTAACGAAAGTTTAAATATCTACATGATGATCCCCGCTAAATTGGTTCTTGAATCAGGGGAAGTTTTCCCCGGCTTCTCTCCTGAATGGCAAAAAGAGCCATTTTTTGGGGAAGTCGTATTCAATACAGGGATGACCGGTTATGTAGAATCGCTTACCGACCCTTCCTACGCAGGCCAAATTCTAACGTTTACCTATCCTTTGATCGGCAACTACGGCGTCCCGGGGAGTTCCTCTTGGGAATCCGATAAAATCCAAGCTGCCGGGGTTGTCTTAGGATCAGTCAGCCCTTTTCCCAGCCATTGGGACTCAGAATGTTCTTTTTTAGATTGGCTGAAACAGCAGAAAATACCTTTGATCGCGGGGGTTGATACGAGAGAACTGACCAAAACTTTGCGGAAAAAAGGGGTGGCCCTAGGAGCGATCTGTACGGGGGAAAAAAGGGTAAGAAAATTTGAAGATCCCAATAAAACCCACCTGGTGAAGAAAGTGAGCCTGCCAGCAATTGAAACGTTTGGGAAGGGGACTAAAAAAGTGATCGCCGTCGATTGCGGTATGAAGGAAAACATCCTCCGCTGTTTGACCCGGTTTCCTCTGCAGATAGTGCGGGTGCCGTTCGACTATGATTACTCCAAGGAGGAATACGACGGCCTCTTCCTTTCGAATGGGCCTGGAGATCCAGCCCGGTGCAAAGAGACGATCGCGATTTTGCAAAAAGCGCTTGGGAGAAAAAAACCGATCATGGGGATCTGCTTAGGGGCGCAGCTTCTCTCGCTTGCTATCGGTGGAAAAACGTATAAGTTGAAATTTGGCCATCGAGGGCAAAACCATCCCTGCATGGACCTGGAGAGGAAGAGAGCTCTCTTGACATCGCAAAATCACGGCTATGCGATCGATGAGCGCCATCTTCCCTCGGACTGGAAGGTGACTTTCAGGAGCCTCAACGACCAATCTGTCGAGGGGATAGCCCACAAAAAACTCCCTTATTTTGCCGTCCAATTCCACCCTGAAAGCCATCCGGGCCCTACGGATGGCTCCTACCTCTTTGAACAATTTTACGAGAACATCAGATGAAAAAGAGCGTGATTGTACTCGGTTCTGGGGGGCTGAGGATTGGGCAGGCAGGCGAATTTGACTATTCGGGATCGCAGGCGATCAAGGCGCTCAAAGAGGAAGGGCTAAGGACGATCCTAATCAATCCGAATATCGCGACGGTGCAGACCGATCCCGAAATGGCGGATGAGGTCTATCTGCAGCCGCTCAATCTAAAAATGGTAGAGAAGATCATCGCCAAAGAAAATCCGAGCTATATTTTGCTCAGCTTTGGCGGCCAGACGGCCCTCAATTTGGGATTGGAGCTCGAAAAAGAGGGAATTTTAAAAAAACACAAAGTAGAGGTGCTCGGAACGCCAGTAGAGTCGATCCGGTTAACAGAGGATCGGGACCTATTTAAACAAAATCTCGCATCAATTGGCATCCTATCTCCGATCAGCTATGCGGCGGCCACAGTGGAAGAGGCCGTTTCGGCTGCGGAAAAGATCGGCTATCCGGTGATGATGCGCTCTGGATTTTCCCTCGGCGGATTGGGATCGGGAAAAATTGAGAATGAAAAAGAATTGAGGGTAAGGGCGGCTGAGGCTCTTCACGGCGCTCCCCAAATCTTGATCGAAGAGTTTCTCCTCGGTTGGAAAGAGCTCGAGTATGAGATTGTCCGCGACGCTGCCGATCAAGCTCTCACGATTTGCAATATGGAAAATTTCGATCCGATGGGAGTCCACACTGGGGAAAGCATTGTGATCGCCCCATCGCAGACCCTCAACAATTACGAATTCCATCTCTTGCGGGAAATAGCGATCAAGGCGGCTCGCCATTTCAAGATCCAAGGGGAATGCAACGTCCAATTTGCCCTCGATCCGAAGACGAGCCAGTATCGGGTGATCGAGATGAATGCCCGCCTTTCCCGCTCCAGCGCGCTTGCCTCCAAAGCAACCGGCTATCCGCTCGCATTTGTCGCGGCTAAGCTTGCGCTTGGGTATCGGCTCGATGAAGTCGTCAACGCGATCACCCAGAAGACAACCGCTTTTTTTGAGCCGGCCCTCGACTATGTCGTCATCAAGATCCCTCGCTGGGATACGCAGAAGCTGAAGACGGCCGACCGGACCATCGGGACCGAGATGAAAAGTGTAGGAGAAGTGATGGCGATGGGGCGCTCCTTCCCAGAGGCGCTTCAAAAAGGGATCCGGATGCTCAATATCGGATCGTCCGGAATCGATGATGCTCCTGAAGAAATCAAATATCCGGCAAGTGAAATCCAGAGGCCAACCGACCGTCGCCTCTTTGCTCTCTACCAATTTTTCCAAAAAGGGGGCTCTATAGAGGATGCTCATGAATGGTCCCGGATCGATCCCTGGTTTTTGCACCAATTATTCGAATTGGCGCAGCTGCAAAAAGAATTTGAGACAAAAAAATTGACTCCTGAACTCATGTTAAAGGCCAAACAGTACGGCTTTTCCGATGTCTCGATAGCCCGGATGAAGAAAAAAGAAGAGAGGCAAATCCGGAAGTATCGATTGAAGCATAAGATCAAACCGGTGATCAAACAGATCGATACCTTAGCGGGAGAGTTCGATGTCAAAACGAATTATCTCTACATGACTTATCATGGGATTGCGGATGATGTAGTTCCATCGAAAAGAAAGCCGATTGCAGTCTTAGGATCGGGGCCTTATTGTATCGGCTCTTCAGTCGAGTTTGATTGGTGCGCTGTGAATATGGCCCGCACTTTGCGAAAAAGAGGGGCTGAAGTGATCCTCATCAACTCGAATCCCGAAACGGTATCGACCGATTTCGATGAGTCGGACCGCCTCTATTTTGAAGAGCTCACTTTGGAGCGGATCCAAGATATCGCCGATTTTGAAAATCCGAAAGGCTTAGTCGTCTCAGTAGGAGGGCAAATCTCCAATAATCTCGCCTTTCCTCTTCATAAAGCAGGATATCCCATTCTCGGCACCCCAGCTCCTTCGATCGATCAAGCGGAAAATCGGGACACATTCTCCTCCCTTCTTCGGGATCTTGGGATCGATCAGCCCGCATGGGCCAGGATCGCCAATTTAAAGAGCGCCAAAGAGTTTGCCCGCCACAATGGATTTCCGGTTTTGATCCGCCCTTCTTATGTTCTTTCTGGAGCCGCCATGAATGTCGTCCAGACAGAAGAAGAATTGGAAAAATATTTGAAAGACGCCACGGTGGTCTCTCCCGATCATCCGATTGTGATTTCGAAGTTCATCGAAAATGCCAAAGAACTGGAGATCGACGGAGTTGCAAGAGAAGGGGAAGTCATCGTCTCTGCGATTGCAGAACATGTGGAGAATGCGGGAGTCCACTCGGGCGATGCGACGATCGTCTTGCCTCCTCAAAGGCTCTATCTCGAAACAATCAGAAGGGCCAAGCAGATCACCCGGGCCATTGTAAAGCGGCTTTACATTACAGGGCCCTTCAATATCCAGTTCATTGCGAAAGATAACGCGATCCAAGTGATCGAGATGAACATCCGCGCTTCCCGTTCGTTCCCCTTTGTTTCCAAAGTGACCCGGACCAATTTCATAGAGATCGCCGCTGAAATTTTGATGAATCAATATAAGCCGCGGGTGTTTGAAACGCTCGAACTCGATTATGTCGGCGTCAAAACTCCCCAATTTTCCTACAAGAGGCTCAAAGGAGCCGATCCGGTCGCCAATGTCGAGATGGCCTCGACTGGCGAAGTAGCTAACTTGGGAGATAGTTACTTAGAAGCCTTTTTTGCGAGCTGGCTCTCGACAGAACAGGAGATAAAAGGGAAGAGGCTTCTCGTCAGCATCACCTCCGATTTCCGTCCTAAACTTGTCGAATCGCTTCGGAAACTGGAGATGCAAGGATGGGATCTTCATGCAACTGAAGGGACTCACGACTACCTCTCCAAACATGGAGTTGGTTCTGTCTCCATTTACAAAATTGGGGAGAAATATGAACCGAATGTCGCTACCCTGATTGGCGGCCGCAAAGTGGATCTGATCATCAATCTCCCTCCTCCCGGGAGCGAAAAAAGCACTGGCGGCTACAAAATCCGCCGTCTCGCCATCGATCACCACATCCCCCTCATTACCAATCTGCAGCTTGCCCAGATCTTTCTTCAGTGTCTCGCTGAGATCGACCCGAAAGATTTACCCGCAAAAAGCCTTCGTGAAATAACGGATCATGAAAAATAGACTTATTTTCTGGCTTGTCTGGTTGGCGAAACGGCTGCTTCGCGTCAACCCGAAGAAAGGGAGAATACTCGTCGTGGCGACAACGGCCTTAGGAGATACGCTCTGGGCTACCCCCGCGATTGAAAATATCCGCAGATCTTTTCCCAAAGCCTATTTGGGAGTGCTCACCAGTCCCATCGGGATCGAAATCCTCAAACACAACCCTTCGATCGATCGCCTCTATTTACTCAAAGAACCGCTCCTTCCCCGATTTTTTTCTCTTTGGAAAACTCTCTATCGAGAGCGGTTCGATACAGTCCTCCTTTTCCATGCCTCTCAAAGACTGGCTCTTCCTCTATGCGCATCTTTAGGCGCCTCTCAAATAGTGGGGACTCAGGGGATCAACAAAGGGCTAGATCGACTCCTGACCCGTCCTCTTCCCAATCTGTTCCAACATGAAATTACCCGCCGTTTAAAAATCATCGAACAGATCGGCGTTTCTCCCATAGTCCAAACCCTCTCATTCCACCTCAAAAAAAAGCTGCCAAAAAGAGAAGGGGGTCCTTGGATCGCTATCCATCCAGGCTCTAAAGATGGGTTTAAACGCCTTCCAGCCCAAAATTTCATCGAAGTAGGACGGAAACTGAAAGAAGAGATGAACTGTGAGATCCTCATCACGGGCAATCGATCAGAAATCGAGCTGATGGAGGAGGTTGCCTTGAAAATTCCGGGCGCCCATCTTTACGATCCGAAGTCATCTCTTCATGATTTTGGGGGTACCTTGGAACAGATGGATCTACTCATCTGCAACGATACGGGGCCAGTCCACCTTGCCTGTGCGCTCGATTGTCCCGTCGTGGCGCTCTACTGTTCCACAGATCCTCGTCTTTGCGGGCCCCATCTGGCTCAGAAGGCAATTGCCATCTCGAAAAAACCGACCTGCACTCCTTGCCTAAAAAGGAAATGCCGCACTCCCTTTTGTTTTCTCCAAATCTCCTCCGAGGAAGTATTCCAAGCCGCAAAAAGCCTGCTTGACTAATTTCGTAGAAAGTCCAAATCCTTGTAAACTGAAAATTAAACACCGAGTACACCGAGAATCACCGAGGAAGAGTTGTTTTTCTTGATCTCTCGGTGGTACTCGGCGCTCTCGGTGTTAAATAAACCGTTCATGTTCATAAACTTAAGTTTTTTTAGAGTTATGCAACAATCCCTATCACAACTAATTTAAGAGACTGTTGGGCAGTGGAGGATATTAAAAAAACAATTGATCTGTTACGCTATTTTTTTTTGGGTGAAAGATGAGTGTTAATATACTCGCAGAGCGGAAGGCGGTCATGAAAAATTCTTTGGCGGGACGCGATCTCGTTTCCATTAACGATCTTTCTAAAGAAGAGATCGAGCTGATCCTATCTACTGCAGAATCGCTGAACCAAAAGCCTCGTCCCGAGTTGTTAAAAGGGAAAATCTTAGCGAGCTGCTTCTTTGAACCTTCGACCCGAAGCCGCCTTTCATTTGAAGCTGCAATGCACCGATTAGGAGGCGCAGTCATAGGATTTTCTGAAAGCAGTTCAACTTCCAACGCGAAGGGAGAAAGCCTCTTCGATACAATGAAAGTGATCGGCAATTACGCCGATGCGATTGTGATCCGCCATCCGAAGGAAGGGTCGGCAAGGCTTGCCGCCGATGCGGTGGAAAAGCCAGTGATCAATGCGGGCGATGGGGCCAACCAACACCCGACCCAAACGCTTCTCGATCTCTATACAATACGGGAGTGCCAGGGAAAATTGGACAATCTCAACATCGCCCTCGTGGGCGATCTGAAATATGGCCGGACTGTCCATTCCCTCAGCCTCGCCCTTGCCCATTATTCGGTGAGACTCTATTTCGTCTCTCCGGAAACTCTTGCCCTTCCCGATTCGATTTCCCATGAATTGAAGAAGAAGGGGACGAAATTTTCTTTCCATTCGACGATTGAAGATGTCCTATTTAAAGCTGACGTCCTCTATATGACGAGGCTTCAGAAGGAGCGATTTGATGCGGGAGTGCCTGTCAATACCTGCCTTCTCAGGAAAAAACATTTAGAAAAAGCGAAGCCCAATCTCCGGATTCTTCATCCGCTGCCGCGGGTAGATGAGATTGAGACGGCGATCGATTCAACTCCATACGCCTACTATTTCCAGCAAGCGGCAAACGGGGTGCCAGTCCGGATGGCGATACTAGCACTGATTTTAGGTAAATTGTGAAAGAAAAAACTCTCTCTGTTTCTGCGATCAAAGAAGGGACTGTGATCGACCACATTGTAGCGGGAAAAGCGCTCAAGATCATCCGCCTTCTCAAGCTGGCCTCCGAACAGAAGCGGGTCACGGTGGGGCTGAATCTCAAAAGCGGTTCGATAGGGCTCAAAGATATCATCAAAGTGGAAAATGTGACTCTTTCTCCAGCTCAAGCCGATCAGATCGCTATTTTTTCTCCTCAAGCGACAGTGAATGTGATCGAAAATTACAAAGTGGCGAAAAAATTCCATGTTCAACTGCCAGAGGCCATAGCAGCGGCGCTTTCTTGTCCCAACAGCCGATGCATCACGAATGGGGAGAAGATCCCCACCCTATTCACAGTGGAAGAGAACAACAGCCATGTGACTCTCCGATGCAAATACTGTGAAAAGCTCTTCAGCCGCGACGAGATGGACGAAAAAATCTAAGCTTATTTTATGATTGAGATCAGAAAAGTCCAGACAATCGCGGGAGGACGGATCGATCTTTCCATTGAAAGCGAAGAGACGCAAATTCTCGACGCTAAAGATCTCATGTTGTTCCCCGCTCTCATCGATCCCCACGTCCATTTCAGAGTCCCGGGCGCAGAACATAAAGAAACTTGGGAAACAGCTGCTAGGGCTGCTCTCTCAGGCGGGATCACAACGGTCCTCGATATGCCGAACAATACCCCTTCCTGCATCTCCAAAGAACGGCTCCATGAAAAAATCAAACGGATCGAAGGACAATTGAAATCGGCCGCTATCCCTCTTCGCTACGGCCTCTATTTAGGAGCCGACCAAAACCATTTAGAAGAAATCCCAAAGGTGAAAGAGGAGATCATCGGACTCAAGATCTACATGGGGTCCTCTACCGGCGATCTCCTCATGAATTCCCTGCCTGCTCTGGAAAAAGCATTCCAGATCGCAGGAGAAAATCAAGTTCTCGTCGCCGTCCACGCAGAGGATGAAGAGCTGATCCAGCTCCGCTCTAAGGATAAATCGGCCGACCCTGCTTCCCATTCGAAAATCCGCAGCCCTGAAGTGGCGGCTACCGCGGTCGATCTGGCAATCAAACTGGCTGAAAAACATAAGGCAAAGCTCTATATCGCCCACGTGAGCACCCGTCACGAACTGGAACTGATCCGCGCCGCAAAAAAAAGGGGGCTTCCCGTTTTTGCAGAAACTTCACCCCATCATCTCTTTTTGAATGTGGAGGAATATAAAAGGATCGGAACTTTCGCTCTCGTCAATCCCCCTTTGCGCGATCCGGTTCATTCAGAAGCGCTATTCGAGGCGATTCACGATGGGACGATCGATACGGTCGGCTCCGACCATGCTCCCCACACAATTGAGGAAAAAAAGCGCCCTTATGGATCGGCTCCCTCAGGATTCCCATCGATCGAACTTTATTTTTCTCTTCTCTTGAACGCGTTTCAGGAACAGAAAATCTCCCTTTCTGAGATCGTCTCTCTCACTCACACCAGGCCTCAGCAGATCTTCGGGCTCCCTCTCAATGACGACATCGTTTTGGTCGATCTGCAAAAAAAGAAAAAAGTGGACGACGCCCATCTGAAAACAAAGGCAAAATGGTCCCCTTACGCAGGGAGGGTCTTGCAAGGATGGCCCCGGTATGTCATCTTAAGAGGCAAACTCTACGATTTGGAGAAATTGTGATCCCCGACCATCCTCCCATTTACGATATCCACAAAACCTGGGTAGAAAATGGAGAGGAGGGCCCTTTTTTTACGGGGAAAATTCCGAAACGGAAAAAATCAAAACCGATCGATTTTTTAGGATTTCAGCTCAATTCTCCGATCGGCGTCCCTGCAGGGCCTCTCCTCAATTCCCGATGGATTGAGCTCGCGGGAAAACTCAGGTTCGATATCGTCACCTACAAGACGATCCGGAGCTATGCCCATCCCTCCCACGCCCTTCCCAATGTAGTCTTTATCGAGCCGCTTGGCCCTCATAAAGCCGTTGCAGTCGAAGAGCCGCCCGAGAACCTCTCCATCACCAATTCATTTGGCAACCCTTCAAAATCGCCCGATTTTCTTCTGGAAGATATCGCCCGCGCGAACGCCTCCCTCGGAGAGGGTCAAGTGATGATCGTCTCCGTTTTCGGGGTGCCGAACCAGGGAGTAAGCCTTTGCGAAGATTTTGTCAGAGCGGCTCTGATTGCGAAGGAAGGAGGAGCGAAGATCATCGAAGCTAACTATTCCTGTCCTAACGTCGATAAGGAAGGGGGCGCGCTCTATATGAGCCCAGAGACTGTATTTACCTTCAGCAAGCGGATTGCGGAAGCGATCCATCCTGTCCCGTTCCTCATCAAAGTGGGGGTTTTCCCAAACGAAGCGGCTCTTCGCGAAGTAGTTTTAGCGGCAGAGCGGGCGGGGGTGCGGGCGATTTGCGGGATCAATACCGTGAGCATGGAGGTCGTCGACAAAGAAGGGAAGCCGGCCCTTGGAGAAAACAGGAGGACGAGCGGCATTTGCGGAGGTGTCATCCGCCCTGCAGCGCTCCGATTCGTCAGCGAGACCTCTAAAATCATCAAAAAAGAAAAGCTCGATTTGAAGCTAGTCGGCGGGGGCGGCATCCTCCATCCAGAACATTTCGATGAATTTCTTGAGAGGGGAGCCGATATAGCGATGTGCGCCACAGGCATGATGTGGGATCCTTATCTCGCCCTCCGCTACCACAATAGGAAATTAAAACATGACCATTCGCGGGTTCGTACACAAACTCTTTGAATTAGGAGCAGTCAAATTCGGCAGCTTTACACTGAAAAGCGGCCTCACTTCTCCCATCTATATCGATCTTAGGCTCACGATCTCGAGTCCCAAACTATTAGTTTCAGTCGCAGAGACGATGTGGAATGAGGTGCGCAGCTGCAAGGCCGATCTCATCTGCGGCGTCCCCTATACAGCCTTGCCCTTTGCAACGGCTATTTCGATCCAACACAACATCCCGATGATCCTCCTCCGAAAAGAGAAGAAAGAATATGGGACTGGTAAACGGCTCGAGGGAAACTACCAAGCGGGACAAAGATGCCTGATCGTCGAAGATGTGATCACTTCAGGCAAGAGCATTCTCGAAACGGTAGAGGTCCTTGTTGCCGAAGGCCTCATCGTGGAAGATATCGTCGTCTTTGTCGACCGGGAGCAAGGAGGGGCAAAACACCTTGCGGAAAAAGGGTTTCGTCTCCATTCTATCTGTACCGTCTCCACCATTGTGAAAATCTTGCAAGAGGATCGGAAAATCAACGACGAGATAGCAAGCGCTGTGCTTAAATTTATTCAGGATCACCAAGTCTATGGCTAACAAGTTATCTTACCTCAAACGGGCAAGCCTCACCCTCCATCCGATTGCCCAAAGACTGTTCAAAATGATGGAAGATAAAAAGAGCAATCTCGCCCTTACCCTCGATGTCTCATCGCAAGGGCAGCTTTTAGAAATGGCTGATGAGTTGGGGCCCGATCTCTGCATTGTCAAGACCCATGTCGATATCCTCGAAGACTATACTCCCGATTTTGGGGAAAAATTAAAGAAAATCGCCCAGAAACACCAGTTCCTCATCTTTGAAGACCGGAAATTTTGCGACATTGGACAAACTGTCGCCTACCAGTATACGAAGGGGATCTACCGGATCTCCGAGTGGGCCGATATCGTCAATGCCCATGCGGTGCCAGGCCCTGGAGTGATCCAGGGATTGAAAAAAGAGGGGAAAGGGATTTTTCTCATCGCTGAGATGACATCCGAAGGGACCCTTGCAAAAGGGGCCTATTCCCGCAAAGCTGTTTTGATGGGGGAATCTTATCCTGAGTCTGTGATCGGGTTCATCTCGCTCAGGAAATTGAGCGATAATCCCGGCATGATCCACTTTACTCCGGGCGTCAAGTTGAAAAAAGGAAAAGACTCGCTCGGCCAGCGCCACCGCTCGGTCGAGGAAATTTTGATCAAAAACCAAAGCGACATCATCAGCGTAGGGCGCGGGATCACGCACGCCAAAAGTCCGAGAGAAGAGGCGAAGATTTACCGCGAAAGAGGATGGGCGGCTTATGAAAAATCGGTTCGCTAGGATCGCGATCCTTATCCTCAACTGGAATGGGAAAAAAGATACCCTCGAATGTCTCGCCTCGGTTCAAAAAATCGAATATCCCAATTTCCAAACGATCGTTGTCGATAACGGTTCTGCCGACGATTCTGTTGCAGCCATTCGGGCCGCCTATCCAGACATTCCCATTTTAGAGACCCATGCGAATCTCGGCTTCGCAGGAGGGAACAATTTCGGCATCCAGTGGCTGCTCCGCCATCATGCCGAATGGATCCTCCTTCTCAACAATGACACAACTGTCGATCCTCATCTCTTAAGCGCCTTCATGGCCGCATCCCAAGAGCAAAAAAACGGGAAAATTTTCGGCGCGAAAATCCTTCGCTACTCCGACCCGGCCCGGATCGACCATTGCGGCGGCTTCTGGAATCCCAAAATTGCCGAATTTGAATCGCCCCTTTCAGGAAAGATCGATAACATCTACCTCGCCGATATGAAAGAGGTCGATTACGTTTGCGGCGCGAGCCTTTTGATGCACCGCTCAGTCCCTGAGGCGATCGGCCTTCTCGAACCAAAATTTTTCCTCTT
>CAYZHU010000012.1:11658-19470 GCA_964477585.1 uncultured bacterium | reverse complement strand
GCCTAAACCTCGCTACCGGAAATGTGGTAGGTCAGGGTGAGGCGATTGGTATTATTGCAGCTCAGTCGATCGGGGAACCAGGAACGCAGCTCACGATGAGAACGTTCCACTTGGGAGGTATTGCCTCTGCAGGGGTTAGCCCAGAATTGATTACGGAACACGAAGGCGTCATGATCTATATGGATCTCCGCGTCGTGCAGAACGAAGAAGGCCATTGGCTCGTCCTCAATAAGAACGGGACTCTCCAAGTCGTCCGCGATGAGGGAAGAACGCTTGAGGACTACAAAAAGCTCTTAAGCAACAAGTCGATCGAACCGCTTCAAGTCTTCAATATCGAATTGGGGACGAAGATCTTCTTTGCCGATAACGCTAAGATCAAGAAGAAAGTAAAAATCGCACAGTGGGAACAACACTCTAGCCCAATCATTTGCGAAAGACCCGGTTACGTCAAATATGAAGATCTGGTGGAAGGGATTTCAACCGTCCGCGAGGTCAATAAGCAGACAGGCCAGGTTGAGCTCATCGTGAAACAGCATAGAGGAGAGCTCCACCCTCAAATCGTGATCTATACGGATCCTGAGTATAGCGAGCTGGTTGGTACCTATGCGATCCCATCCGGCGCTGTGATTTCGACCCGTGAAGGGCAATTTGTTGCGGCAGGTATGATCCTGGCCAAACTGCCCCGCGGCGCGATCAAGACGAAGGATATCACCGGGGGACTCCCGCGTGTTGCCGAGCTATTCGAAGGCAGAAGGCCGAAAGAGGCGGCGGAGATCGCAAAAATCGATGGAGTTGTCGACTTCCGCGGCGTCCAGAAAAACAAGCGGATAGTCGTCGTACGAGATGATGTAACGGGAATGGAGGAAGAACACCTGATCCCACTCACGAAACACTTGATCGTTCAGAAAGGGGACAACGTGGTCAAAGGGCAGCAGCTCACAGAAGGTCTCGTCGTCTCCCAAGAGATTCTCGATATCTGCGGCGTCCGCGAACTCCAAAAATACTTGGTCAACCAAGTACAAGAGGTGTACCGTCTGCAAGGGGTTGATATCAACGACAAGCACATTGAGATCATCGTCAGACAGATGCTCCAAAAAGTGCGCGTCACCGATCCAGGCGATACGACATTCCTCCACGGAGAAGATGTCGATAAGAAGGTATTCCACGAGCAGAACCGGAAGACGATTGAAGAAGGCGGCAAGCCTGCAGCAGCAGCTCCAGTTCTTCTTGGGATTACCCGCGCCTCTCTCGGTACCGAGTCGTTCCTCTCTGCAGCTTCTTTCCAAGAGACGACCCGCGTCCTCACGGAAGCAGCGAGCGAGAGCAAGACCGACTACCTCATGGATATCAAGGCCAACCTCATCATGGGTCATATGATCCCAGGCGGCACAGGTTATGAGTATCATAAGAAGGTGAATAAGTTCATTGAAAGCCAACAGGCTGAAGAACTTGAAATCGACTTCGAGTCCGAAGCGGCTTTAGTATAATTCTTAAGCGCCTAATGAAAATTAGGCGCTCTTTTAATCACAGAGATTTAATATGACTATTCCAGCTGCAACATTGGATTTAATAAAAAAAGGCATCAGATTAATTTTTGATTCATATAATGCTTCTACTGATAAAGAGCATTTTAAAACGGCTCTTTTTAATGATATTTGGGCCGCACATGAAAGCTTAGAAACTTCTGCATCCGTATATGCAAAGGCAATGGAAACTTTAAACAATGCAAAGGAAAGAGCTGCATTGAGTGAAGAGATTAAGACTCTTCCTTTTTGGGTGGAGAAGGAAAAGGAAGCATACAATAATTGGTGTGCCTTCATGAATAGAAATGGGGATATTCCCAGTGACCTTTTTAATGATCCGTCATTCAATTCAGACAACACTAGATACCTACTAGCAAATAGGACATTTGAAAAATATCGCACAGATTATGAGGAAGCCAATTTAAAAGTAGTTCAGCTAAGGCAATTGATGAATGACCCTCGTCTCAAAGGTCCTGCCACCACTATTGAATCTGCGTCGAGTAAAGTAGACAGTATAGTCAGTCAATTTTGGGAGCAGATGCAAGATTCTATTACTACAGAAAGAGTAGCACAAGAGTTTCTGGAACGAAGCTTTGTTATTTTACAAACAGGTTGACCATTTAGTATCACATTTTTTCTTGGAGAAGCTTTTCGAGCTTGACGATATCTTTCGCAAAGTTGCGGATCCCTTCTGAAAGCTTTTCTGTCGCCATCGCATCTTCATTGAGAATATAGCGGAATTTTTTCTCATCTAAGGTCAATTTTTTGAGATCGGCTTTATGGCATTTCTCAGGATCGAGTTTCCGGACGACGGTATCAGAACTTTTCTTCAGTTCTTCTAAAAGCGATGGAGCAATGGTGAGAAGATCGCATCCGGCGAGCTCAAGGATCTCCTCTTTGTTCCGGAAGGAGGCTCCCATGATCTGGGTTTTGATTCCAAATTTCTTGTAGTAATTGTAAATGGCAGAGACCGATTTCACCCCCGGATCTTCCGCTGGGGCAAAGGAAGAGACCCCTTGCGCTTTTTTGTACCAGTCGAGAATCCGGCCGACGAAAGGGGAGATGAGAGTCGCTTTTGCCTCAGCGCAGGCGATGGCCTGGGGAAGGCTGAAGAGGAGGGTCATGTTGCAGTGGATCCCCTCTTTTTCTAATTTCGATGCCGCAAGAGCCCCTTCCCAGGTTGAGGCGAGCTTGATCAAGATCCTCTTCCGGTCGATCCCAGAGGCTTCGTAAAGGGAGATGATTTGGCGCGCTTTTTCAATGCTCCCTTCAACGTCGAAGGAGAGGCGGGCGTCTACTTCAGTGGAGACGCGCCCAGGGACGATTTTGAGGATTTCCAAGCCAAAATTAACAAAGACCTTGTCGAGAACATGAGACATCGGTTGGTTCGATTTAGTTTTACCATACCGGATGGCATCTTGGATCAGGGATTGGTATTGGGGCTGCTGGCTTGCGGCGTAGATCAGGGAAGGGTTGGTAGTCGAATCGGTAGGGCTGTATTGTTTGAGAGTCTCAAAATCCCCTGAGTCTGCAACAACAGTGGTAAATTTTTTAAGCTGATCAAGTTGGTTCATTCCATCGGTCCTTTAAAAATATTTTGAAATAGAGCCCTTTTGCCTAAAAATCGGTTATAAGTCCGGGCAAACATATCGGGTTCCAAAGTTATTTCAAATCCATCTGCTAGAATACCGACTTTTTGTCCCTGTTGCAAGGTCAGAATAATCTTCTCGGTAAGCCCTGAGGGAATCTTTAGCCTCATCTTTCCTTGCAGAAGGGGGAGCTCTTCAGTCATTTCTAGATCCCCCATTTGGAAAACTACCGGAACTACCCGATCAGGTGTCCAGGTAAATTGATGCAAATTGAGGTATGAATCAAAAAGATCTCCCGATCTTAAGAGTTCAAAGCTGAGGGGAGTGTCTTGAGTGAGAGAGACATAGCGCAAACGGGTCGATGCAAAGGAGGGATCTGTTGCGGTGATCCCATCCATTTTCCAAGAATTCGGAACTACACAGCCTGAAATCAGTACGCTAGTGAGAAGAAGAATTAGGATTCTTCCCATCATCGACTGAAACGAAAAAAATGCCCAGAGCTGCTGTGACCACAGCCGTAGCAGCGAAGGTCCAAGCTTTCCACTCAGTGCTTTTGCCGCCAGCAGATGGTTTTGGCCGCTCAGATTTTGTTTGCGCTTCAAGCATTCTCCCAGAGAAAAATGATACCAAGAGAATGAAAGTTACCAAATTTTTCATATTTTTCCTAGTGCGAATGAGCATGGGTGGTTTGGTTGGAATTGCCATTGGTAGCAATGACCAGGATACCTGAAACGGCGGCAGCTACAGCTCCCCCAACGAATGTCCATCCTTGCCAGTTGTTGCTTTTTCCTGTGTAACTAGATGATGCGGCTCCATTGCCTAACTGCTGGGCATGGGCTTGGCTTCCTGCGAAAGGAATGACTGCAAGTAAAACTAGTTCTTTCATAATAACTCCCCCGTATCTATCTAATTATGATTTTATAATTAATAGGGAATTAAATTCTACTTTGCAGAATAAACTTTTGCATGCCCTTCTTTTAGAAATAGATATTGCCAGTAAGGCCCCATTTCAGCTACGTGGTCCGAGGCGATTCTTTGGACTTGGCCCCATTGCTTTTCTCTTTCTGTGTCTAAGTCGGCTTCTGGAAGGAACTTGCCGAGGGAAGCAAAAGCTTTTTGCACCTCTTGCCGTTTTGAAGAATCTTGGATCGGCGTCCATAAATCGGGGACGACCGCCAAGGTTTTAAACGATTTTATGATTTCGTTTTGGAGTTTGGGAAGATCTTGCTTTAATGCAGCTCCGGTCAGAATATAAGCTATATGGTCTTTGACGAGAATCGCTTGGAGCATTTTGATCTCACCCCAAGGAGAGGGGGATGTGATTTCGGTGAGCTGTCCCTGGCCTCCAGCCATAGGGAACTTCCCTAAGTCGCGCCACTGTGTATTGGCTTGAGTTTGGTGGATTTTCTTCACTACTTTCACATATTCCTTCAAAGGGACATCCACTTCTTCTAAGGCGAGATTGATAGAAGGGCGAAAATCGGTCGATCCTTGCCCAACGAAACCCACTTGTACGTAGGCAGATACGTGTTTAGGCTGAGCGAGTTCCCAGTTCTCAGGAGGTACAAAATAGGAGACCTGTTCTGCAAAGAGATAGGAAAAGAGAAATAATAATATATACATTAGTGACTTGTTCCGCCGCCGCCGCTGCTGCTGCTGCCGCTAGTGGTTGTATGGCCAGATGAGGAGGTTGAATCATTTTCGATCAAAGCGCAGATGGCAGCAAATCCGACCGCTAGACCTAATCCCCAACCCATCATGGAAAGTACTGTCGCATCGCGGCTTGCGTAACCGGCAGCTTCGCCCTGGCGGGCTACCCGTCTCCTTCCTACTCCCGATTCTTGAGAAAAGGCGATAGAGGAGATACTCAAAGCCAACACGACTAAAATAGCTCTCTTCATCTTCCTTCAACCTTTATGCTATTCATGGCACAAAAGAGCGATTAAGACAAGAGAAACTCCCGATCCGGGGGGAACCGGGAGGTCTAATCCAAATTGATTAGTGAGAGAATGTAGATGGGGTTGATGCAGCTGCAGCAGCTGTCAATCCAACTACAACGCCCAATACAGCGATGCCGCCGATGGCTGGCGCCCAGGAGAAATCATCTGAAGCAGATACGCCAGCTTGATAAGCGCCTTGCCCCATGTTGCCATTGCCGTTGCCGTTTTTGTTTTGCGCAAAGGCAGCATTGCCAAAAGTTAGCGCTAATACAGCCATTAATCCTACGATTTTTTTCATTTGCTACTCCAATTTACAGGTATACTCTAAGCCTAAAGACTCAGAACTCACTTACTCATACAGGATTTTAATATTTTTTTCTACGATTTCGAAAAAAAAAATCTAAATTTGCAGGGAAAATAAGGGGAGTGTAGAATTTGACAAAAAGTGAGTTTTCGATGAAAGGGTTAGAAACTGGAAAAGATAAGATCCAAAAAATCTGCGACGCTCTCCGCAAAGAGACGCTAGAGCCGGCCAAGCAGGAGGCTCGGGAGATTGTGGAAAACGCCCATCTGCAGGCGAGTGAAATTGTCGTCGATGCAAAAAAAAAGGGAGAAGCTCTTCTTCATAAGGCTGAAAAGGAGATCGAAGAAAAGAAAAAAGTGTTCCAATCTTCCCTGAATCTCGCTTGCCGCCAAGGGATTGAGCAGCTCAAACAAAAGATCGAGGAAGAACTCTTCGATAAAGAATTGGCCAATCTCGTAACTGCTGAAATGGCAAAACCGAAGCTGATCGTCGATCTTCTCTCCTCTTTCATGAGAGCTATGGAGGAAAAAGGGGTAGAAGAAGAATTCATAGCCGTTATTCCTAAAGAAATTTCTCCCCGTTCGATCAATGAACTTCTCGCTTCAAGAATTTTAGAAAGACTCCAAAATAAATCGGTAACCGTCGGCGACTTTGAGGGGGGGATCCAAATCAAGTTGAAGGGAAAACAGATCACGATCGATATCTCTGACTCAGTGGTGAGGGAGCTCATTGCCCAGTACATCCGGCGAGATTTCCGCGATTTGGTGTTCCATGTTTAGAGGACAATACTATTTCCTTGTATCGGCCTTCCCTCCTTTAAGGCTAGGGATGCAGCCGGAAATTTCCTTAAAAGAGGCGAAGGATCTCTGCTTCTTGAATCTAAGCCAGGCGGATTTCCAGAAAGTGCAGAAGCTATTGCAAATCATTGACTTATACAATATTCGAGCCTTTTGGCTAGGGCTTCCTCTGAATGAAAATGGCAATTTTGCAGGTAAAGATCTCGAAGAGGCGCTTTTAGTCCGAGATGGGATCCCTCTCTATTTGTCCGACTTTCTAGATCGCTATGAGACGACTGAAGAGAGGCTCCGCTATTTTTCCTCCCTCTACACCTCGTTCTATAGAGAAGAAGAAGTAAGCGATTTTCTCGTCCAATATTTCAAATTGGAAAGAGAGATGCGTCTTATTCTCGCTGCGCTTCGAGCGAAAAAGTTTGGGCGCGATATCATTCGGGAGCTTCAATTTGAGGATCCGGGCGATCCTTTGGTCGCCGATATTTTTGCGCAAAAGGATGCTCCTGAATACCTTCCACCTGCAGATTATGAAGATTTAAAAGCCATTTTTGTAGAAAATAACGGAGAGCCCCGAAAATTGGAACAAGCTTTGATCGAATGGCAATTTGAGAAAATCGAAGAATTAGAAGAACCTTATGATTTTTCTATCGACCGGGTTTTGAACTATCTGGCGAGACTTTTATTAGTCGAATCGTGGGAAGCTTCCAATCAGGAGACAGGGATGGCCGAATTAGAACAATTGAGTCAATATGGATAAACAGAAAAAAGCGACCGGTACAGTTGTACAGGCCTATGTAAACCTCTTGCACGTTAGATTTGAAGGTGCGATCCGGCAAGGGGAGATGGCTCAAGTAAAGATTGGCGATGAGACGCTTCTTTCTGAAGTGATCGAAATTGCCGGCGATGAAGCCAAAATCCAGGTTTTTGAAGACACCCGCGGCATCAAATTCAATACTCCTGTCCAATTCATTGGGCATCTTCTCGAAGCGGAATTAGGCCCTGGCTTGCTCACCTCAATTTTCGACGGGCTTCAAAATCCGCTCGAAGAGATGGCAAACGCTACTGGGGTCTACCTCCATCGAGGGGTTTATCTTAGTCCGTTGAATCGGGAAAAAAAATGGGATTTTACCCCGATCGCCAAAGCAGGGGATCTCCTACAGCGGGGAGATCCGATCGGCTATGTTCAGGAAGGGAGATTCAAACACCTCATTATGATCCCTTTCTCCCACTTCGGGAAAGTAAAAATCACCTCTGTTGTCAAAGCGGGAGCCCATACGGTCGATTTCGCCGTGGCTACGGGAGAGGATGAGAAGGGAAAAGAGCTCTCCTTTACCATGATCCAAAAGTGGCCTGTCAAAATGGCTCTCCAAGAGGGAAAAAAAGTCCGCCCCGCCCGGATGATGGATACGGGGCTTAGGATCCTCGATACCCAATTCCCCGTTTTGAAAGGGGGGACCTTCTGTTCTCCAGGACCCTTCGGCGCTGGAAAAACAGTGATGCAGCACCACCTTTCGAAATATTCGGCTGTCGATATCGTGGTGATCGTTGCATGCGGGGAAAGGGCCGGGGAGATCGTCGAAGTGCTGAGGACTTTCCCGCAGCTCATCGATCCCCACACAAATGAGTCGCTGATGAAGCGGACCGTGATGATCTGCAATACCTCCT
>CAYZHU010000012.1:7113-11648 GCA_964477585.1 uncultured bacterium | reverse complement strand
CTCGATGCCTGTCGCTGCGAGGGAGGCCTCGGTCTATATGGGGGCGGCCATCGCTGAATACTATCGGCAGATGGGTCTCGATGTCCTTTTGCTTGCAGACTCTACTTCCCGTTGGGCGCAGGCGATGCGGGAAATGTCGGGGCGCTTGGAGGAGATTCCAGGGGAAGAGGCGTTTCCCGCCTATCTCGCCTCCCGGATTTCCGCTTTCTACGAACGGGCTGGCGTACTGGAACTCAAGAATGGCAAAACGGGATCTCTCACGATTGGGGGCAGCGTTTCTCCAGCGGGAGGGAACTTCGAAGAACCGGTAACGCAGGCATCCCTTGCGATTGTAGGCGCCTTCCACGGCCTATCCCGCGCGCGTTCAGATGCCCGCCGTTATCCAGCCATCGACCCGCTCATTTCTTGGACGAAATATTTGAAAGAAGTCGGACAGGAGCTCGATGCCAAATTCCCGGGATGGAGCGAAAAAGTGAAAACGAGCGCAGCCATTTTGCGGCGCGGCGACGAGATTGGAAAAAGGATGGAAGTGGTGGGAGAAGAAGGGGTTTCGATTGACGATATGGTTGTCTTCTTAAAATCGGAGCTTTATGAATTTTGCTACTTGCAGCAAAACGCCTTTGATAAAGAGGATTGTTATTGTCCGCTTGATCGGCAAATCGGGATGTTCCGCTTGATCCAAAAGATCTTTGAGGAAAGATTCGAATTTGACGTCCATGATGCAGCGCGCAGTTTCTTTTTGAATCTGCAAAATGAAATGAAAAATATCAACTTCCTCCCGTTCCAATCGCAGCGCTATATAGATGCGATGGCTGCGGTCGAAGAGAAAATCAAGAAGAGAGTATGAGAAAAGTCTACGATCGGATCATCGATATGAGAGGCAACTTGATCACAGTTGCTGCGGAGGGCGTATCCCTTGGAGAAGTGGCCTCGATTCAGAAGGCAAACGGGACGACGACCTATGCATCAGTAATCCGCTTTGACGACGATCTTGTCACTCTCCAAGTATTTGAATCGACCCGCGGGATCTCAACCGGCGACCGAGTCACCTTTTTGAACCGGCAGATCCAAGCTACTTTTTCCGATGCTTTATTGGGCCGAAGGTTAAACGGGCCTGGAACTCCAATCGACGATGGACCTCAAATCATCGGGGATGAGGTCGATATTGGACAACCCTCTTTCAACCCAACGAAGAGGATCATCCCGAGAGAACTCGTCCGGACCAATATCCCGATGATCGACGTGTTCAACTGCCTCGTCAAATCGCAAAAAATCCCAATCTTTTCGGTAGCTGGGGAACCCTACAATGCCCTCTTGATGCGGATTGCAAACCAGACCGATGTCGATGTGGTGATCATCGCCGGCATGGGGCTCCGCTTCGACGATTATGCCGCCTTCATCGATAACGCTGAAAAAGCGGGCTCGATTGAAAAGACCGTTATGTTCATTCATAGAGCCACCGACCCAGCAGTCGAGTGTCTTCTCGTGCCTGATATGGCTTTGGCTGTTGCAGAGAAATTCGCCCTCGAAGGGAAAGATGTTCTCGTCCTCATGACAGATATGACCGCCTTTGCCGATGCGATCAAAGAAATTGCGATCACGATGGACCAGATCCCCTCCAATCGGGGATATCCGGGCTCCCTCTATTCCGATCTCGCTTCCCGCTACGAAAAAGCGGTCGATATCGATGGAAGCGGCTCGATCACGATCATCTCTGTGACCACGATGCCAGGCGGCGATGTGACCCACCCGATACCTGACAATACCGGCTACATCACCGAGGGGCAATTCTATCTCCACGAAGGCTCGATCGACCCGTTCGGCTCTCTTTCGCGCCTCAAGCAGCAGGTGATTGGGAAGGTGACGCGGGAAGACCATGGCGATTTGGCCAACACGATGATCCGCCTTTATGCAGATTCGAAAAAAGCCCGCGAGAGAGAAGGGATGGGATTCCGCCTATCTCGATGGGATGAAAAATTGCTCCGCTATTCCCTTCTCTTCGAAGAGAGGATGATGAATTTGCAGGTGAACCTCCCTCTGGAGGAGGCGCTCGATCTCGGCTGGCTTACCCTCGCTGAGTGTTTTGAATTGGAAGAAATCGGGATCAAGAAACAAATCTCAGACAAATTCTGGCCCCGCGAACAACCGCCCGAGAAATGACGATTAAGCTCACAAAAAATGAACTGAGAACGCAGCAGACCCGTCTGGCTCAGTTTGAGCGATATTTACCAACGCTCCAACTGAAGAAAGCGATGCTTCAGTTCGAAGTTTCTTTGGTACTCTTGGAATTGACCAAGTTGAAGGAAGACTTTGAATTTATGCGCTCCAAAGTGGAGCGGTTTTCCCCTTTTTTGAAAGAAAAGGTGGCTGTCGATCTCCTTCAATACACCGATATTTTGCATGTGAAAAAACAATACGAGAATATCGCAGGAGTGGAAATTCCGATCTTCGAAAAAATTGTGTTTCGGGAGCCTGAATATTTCCTTTTTGATACTCCAGCTTGGACCGATCAAGCAACCCTGATGCTTCGGGAGATGGTCACAGCAAGGGAAAAGGTCAATATTGGGGAGGAAAAGCGTCGAGCGTTGGAAAAAGAGCTTCGGGAAGTATCGATCCGCGTCAATCTGTTTGAGAAAATTTTGATACCGAGGGCGGAATCGAATATTAAAAAGATCCGGATCTTCCTAGGAGATCAGCAGCTCGCAGCGGTGGCGCAAGCCAAAGTGGCAAAAGCGAAGATCGCGATGAAAAAGAGGGAAGGATGATCGTCAAGCTTCATAAGTACCTGATCTATGGCGATCTAAAAGAAATGGACCTCTTCTTTTCTCTTGCTCAGCGCTCCGGTTTTCTCGAATTCATCGGACTTTCCCATAAAAAAGCTCTCGAGCTTCCGGAAGATGCCAAAACGATCATCGCTGCAATCAAAATCGCAAAAGGCCACGCAGCTGGCCATATGGAATTTGGGATGACGCTCCCTCCAGCTGAAAAAGTTGCAGAAGAGCTTTTGAAAGAACATTCGGAACATGAGAAGCTCTTAGAGGAAAAGAGAGTTTTAAATGGTGAAATTTCCCGGATCGCCCCTTTTGGAAATTTTTCCAGTGAAGATCTCGACCGGTTGGAGCGGGAGGGGAGAAGGGTATTCCAATTCTTTGTTTTGAAAAGCGATATTGCGCGCGATATCGTGCTTCCTCCAGAAGTGCTTTACATAGGGACCGATTACGACCTCGATTATTTCGTCGCGATCAATAAAGAGAAGACCCAATATCCCAAGATGATCGAGATCCAGATCGATAGACCTGTAGGGGAATTGCGAGAGAGACTCGGGCAAATCCAAGATGAATTGAGCCATGTAGAGAGAAAGATCCGGGAACTTTCCAAACTGCTTCCCTATTTGCAAGAAGGGCTCAAGCACTTCTTGAATGAGTACCATCTGAAGCTAGTAAAAAACGATGCGGCTCTCCCGATGGACCATACCCTTTTTGCGATTGAAGCTTGGGTCCCCGAAACGAAAATAAAAGCGCTCCACGGTCTCCTTTCGGAACTCGATGTGAATTGTGAAGAGATCGCGATCGAATCCAAAGATGCAATCCCCACCTACATGGAAAATACAGGCTCCGCAAAAATTGGGGAAGATCTGGTCCATGTTTACGATACACCGGCTTCGACCGATCAAGACCCATCGCTTTGGGTCCTCATATTTTTCTATTTTTTCTATGCGATGATCATCTCTGACGCAGGATATGGCCTGATCTATTTTCTATTGGGTCTATTTTTGAGATGGAAATTCAAAAAGGCTGCAGGGACTGCAAAGAGACTCATCAAAATGCTCATTGGAATTGGCGTCTGCTGCATGGTGTGGGGAGTTCTTACCGCCTCATTTTTTGGGATGCAAATTGGACCCGATAGTCCGTTTCGGAAAACTTCATTCCTCCATTACCTCGCTGTAAAGAAAGCCGATTACCATATCCGGATGAAAGATGGGGTATATCAAGAGATTGTCCAGAGTTATCCAGCCGCTGCAACAGCTGCCGATGGGCATGACTTTCTGGTGAAAGCCTCCAAAGTAGTCGACCATACCGTGAAATATGATGTCCTGAGCGAATTTTACGATAGCCTCCTTCTCGAGTTTTCTCTTCTCGTGGGCATTATCCATATTACACTCTCTTTCCTCCGCTACATTGTCCGCAATCCGGTTGGGATTGGATGGATTATTTTCATGTTTGGTGGATATCTCTATTTTCCCTCTATTCTCCATGCCACTTCGATGATGAATTTTATGGGTTGGGTCCCCAAGGAAATCGCTTTTCCCGCGGGCAAGCAAATGCTCTATATCGGCCTCGTCCTCGTCTTTGTGATCTCTCTCTTGCAGAAGAAGAAATGGCTCGCCCTCTATGAACTCACTAATTCTCTGCAACTTTTTGCCGACGTCCTCTCTTACTTGAGACTGTATGCATTGGCCCTTGCGGGGATGATCATGGCGGACACTTTCAATTCGATGGGGGTTGAGCTGGGGATTTTTGGTGGGTTTTTTGTAA
>CAYZHU010000012.1:0-7103 GCA_964477585.1 uncultured bacterium | reverse complement strand
TACTGATCGGCCACACGATCAACCTGAGCCTCTCAACGATGGCGGGAACGATCCATGGCCTCCGTTTGAATTTCCTCGAATGGTACCGCTATAGTTTTGAAGGGGGCGGTAAACTCTTTAACCCCTTAAGATTACGTAAATAGGAGCAACTTATGAACTTTGATATGGTAGGACCTGCGATTGTCATGGGTCTTGGAAGTATAGGCAGCGCAATCGGCTGCGGAATTGCGGGCATGGCCTCTCACGGCGTCATGACCCGGGTCGAAGAGGGGCATGGAAAATTCATAGCGCTGGCCGCTATCCCTTCGTCGCAGTCGATCTATGGCTTTATCATGATGATCTTGATGAAAGATGCGATCAAGGCAGGAACGCTTCCCGCTCTCTCTGGCGTCGGCATTGGCCTTTTTGTAGGACTTGCGATCATGGCCTCTGCTGTGTTCCAAGGGCGCGCTGCCGTTACCGCGATTCAGGCCTCAGCTAAACAGCCCGCCGTCTACGGAAAAACGATCATCGCCCTCGGAATTGTCGAATCGTTCGCACTCTTTGCGTTCGTCTTCGGCCTCCTGCTCCTGAGCTAAAATCCGTGCGAGACCGAGACCGGGCCCGATACCGTTACCGACCCGAGTCTCCGTTTTCCGAACGTTCTGCATCATCCGGGCTTATTTTTTTCATCAGCGCAGGGCCGCGAAGCGCGGTAGCAGAGACGCAGGGAACGCAGGGAGAAAAATTCTTTCTGCCTGCGGCAGTTCCGCACGATTTCTTCGAAATCGGCGTGGCGGACGAGAGGGATGCCCTCTCGTGCTCTCCCCAAAATTTTCTACGCTGTTCCTACTCTCCAATAGAATTTTGGACATCGAGGAAGTTGCAGAGAGAGGAGATCCTCAAAAGGAGGTCTTTTTCCTCTTGGTTCAAAGTCCCTTCTTTCGCAAGGATCGCATCGATCTCTGCAAAATCTTGATCAATAAGAAGAGCTGTTTGGAGAGTAGGGAGCATCTCAATCATTTGAGACATCTTTTGATTAAGCTCTTCTCCTAAAGCAATCATCTCCTTCTTTTGCTCTTCCGATTGAGTTTCTTCTGGAATTTCGATTGAAGAAACTTGTAGAGCCAGAGCCTGGATCTCCCGATTCAGTTGGTCTGCCTGTGTGACAAACGGTGTGAGTTGATCGGTCAAGAAAGCAACTCGCCCATCAGCGGTTCCAAGATGGTGGGTGTTGACGATCTCAATTGCTTCTAAAACGACTGGATCTTTTGGAGCTTCAACTTGAGCAGATAATAAATAAATGCTTGATAAAAAAGTTGTTAAAAACATTGTATACCTCGTGTTTTTATGCCCCTATTTTTCCGTTTTTAACTATTAATAGCAAGGCCGAGCCGAGCGAGGAGAAAACGGATGACGAGGATTGGGTGAAGGATAAAATTTTTTAAAAGAATCGGGTAGGTGACTCCTGTCAATTGTTTCTCTATAGGAGGAGCTTGGATAAGTCCATCGGATATCCACTCCCGATAAGGAGGAGGAATGAGCTTGGGGAGTTCCTTCAAGGAGAAAAATTCTACATTCAGCGTTTCTGATGAAGAGGAGGCAATCCCGCTTAAGATGGAGCATTCGAAGAGGAGCGTCTTTTTTGTGAGTCGATTAATCGGAAAATAACGACCCACAAGCCGGTTGATTTTGACGGAAAAGCCCGTTTCTTCCAGAATTTCCCTTAAAACCGCTTGTTCAGGAGTTTCGTCCGGTTCGATCCCTCCTCCTGGCAATACCCAGACGGGGACGTCCCGTCTCTGGATGAGAAGCACTGAAGAGCGGTCAGGAGAAAAAATAATGCCAGCGACACTTTCCATGAGGATGATCTTACCATTTCTTCTTCTTCTTTGCAGCTGTTATAAGAATCATCTCTATGTGCAGCAAGAGACGGTCGACGTCGATTTTTTAGCAAGCTCTCATGTGAAGACCCCAGATCCCCGCCAAGCATGTCCGCCTGAAGGACAAAGGCTTCTCATCGGTTGGGATTTTCCTCGCAGTCTATTCAAAGAAGAGCTCACGCTTATCGTCACAGTCCGGTTTTGGGAGGAGACCCAAGAAGTTCTCTACCATCCTCTCGAGCGGAAACGGGGTTATACCGCATTCTTTTTTCCCGGCGAGAAGATTTTGACCTATCGAGTTCAAGTGATGAATCGAGAAAATGAGATCATCGAAACTTGGGAACACCACTTTTGGACAGAGCTCATAGATCTGTCTTGATGTAAATTAGATAATTTACTATCTTCTGCCACCTAAAAAATTTAGGAGGAATTATGTCAGCTGTTGCAATGTCGAATCTAGTGCCAGTAAACCCAACAGAAATTGTGAGAAAAAGTTGGGCGGAACAACATCCCACCGTCGCAAAAGTATTGAAATTCATCTCGATTATTGTCTCGGTCGGGTTGCTTATTGCTGCGCCGGTCGGAGCCTTGGTTGCCGGGACAATCGTAGCTTTAAGTTTTGCGGCTGCAGGGATAGCGGCTGTTGCCCTTTCTCTTCTTCTCATCAAACAAACAGAGGGGCTAGTTCTTCTCTCCTCAAAGAAATTATGCAAGAAGTTGGAGAAAAAAACGGACGCTGCAATGAAAAAGGTCCCCTACTTTACACATGGAGAGGTAAGGAACCGGTTTCCCACTATTTTATGCCCGAAAAATACCGTTGTAAAAATTGGAGAGCAGCCCTTTCATGCCAATTGGGTAGGGGAAGGAATTATGCAGAGAAAAATGATAGTAGCGCAGTCCCCCTTGCCAGAAGATTCCAGCCTCTTTTGGCAAACTGTATTTAATACAGATGGCAGGATTGTAGATTTGGCAACAGAATCGGATCAAAAAATTGGATGGGTAACAAAATACTATCCGGAAGAAGGTCAAGAAGAAATGCATGGAGCCGTTAGAGTTAAGTGCATTTCTAGAAATCAGAATATGCGGGTATTTGAAGTGGAATCGGGAGGAGTAGTAAAAACCATAAACCGGTACAGATATCCCACATTGTTAGAAGGCGATGTTTTAGTGTCGCTAAAAGGGCTTGTAAATAGAACAAAAGAACTTGTAGAGACCCCTGAAAATCCTCTCATAGTTGTTTGCCCTTCAGGAGTTGCCTGTTCTGCGATGATCGCGGTCGCGTTTGCTTTGGAAGAACAAGTTGCAAATCAGACAATCACAAAGTCGAATTTAGATGAAAAGCTGATCGATCTCATCGTCCACTTTAGGAAGGAGAGAGGCGAGGCGTTCATACAGACAGGGGAGCAGCTGGAGATTATGCGTAAATATGCTAGAACCCTGCTCGGAATTCCATAAGAGACATTCTCTGAATTAAATCTTTGAGATCCTCTGGGATTTTCGATGAGATTTTATGAGGAGCATAGCTCCGACGCCCGGCGAAGAGAATATCCGAAGGTTATATTCTCGAGACGGGTGGCATAAAAGATCGCGAAAAGCCCCAGGAGATCAAAGTAATTTTAATTCGGAGATTGTCTCTAAGTTTTAATAGTTGTTATTTATTATAAAATTTTGTAACTTCTTTGCGCTAAAAATAAGATGAGGTTTTATGTCTTCTGTAGCTCTAAATAATTCAGTTGCAGGTGCTGCATCGCAACCTAAAGCTGTTCAGGCAGGTAAGAATTGGGTTCAAAATCAACCTACCGTAATTAAAATTTTAAAAATCGCGTTGTTAATCATAGGGATAGGAGCTTTATTCGCAGCTCCCTTTGTAGCTACTTTAATCCCAGTCTGGGCCGTCTTGACTCTAATCGGCGGAGGCTTGGTAAGTCTCGTGGCTTCAAAAGTATTATACGCAAAAGATGAGGCTCTTAAAAAATCTTCCTCGCCAACCCCCGAATCTCCAGCCTCTCGGCAATCACCCTCGCCAGCTGCTCTGCCTCCAGCACCTCCTAAAGTTGCAGCTCCGGCTTTGCCGCCAGCTTCTCCTCAAGCTGCTCCTGTAGTTCCTCTGGTCGCTGCCCAGCAACCGCCTGCGCCAGCTGCTCTGCCTCCAGCGCCTCCCAGAGTTGCAGCTCCGGCTTTGCCGCCAGCCCCTCCTAGAGCAGCTCCTGCCCAGCAACCGGCCGCGCCGGCAGCCCATGCTCCTTTATCGAAAGAACAATTGTGGAATCTCTTGGGGCAAAAGACTATTAATAATCTCCCGCATCTAAAGATAGCTGCTCAATTGCAAGGTATAGGCTACCTAGGACCGAATGAAGTCAATCACCGCTACGTCAATGTCGCTTATGCGAGAGACACTGCCGTTACTGTTCGGGGTAAATTATACCCGGCAAACCGAGTGGGCGAGGGGATTGCAGTACGGAAGATGATTGCGACCCAAGCGCCGCTGCCAGCCGATTTTGAAGCGTTTTGGCAGATGGTCTTTGATAAGGATGGAGCGATCATCGATTTGACAACTCCCCAAGATGTGAATGATGGAAAAGCCGATAAATACTATCCCGACCTGAATCAAAATCCTTCTGAGTTTGGGTCTGTAAAGGTAAAATGTACGAAAATTGAAAAGAAAAATTTCCGAGAATTTGAAGTGGAATGTGGCGGTGTAACGAAGACAATTAGAAGGCTCCGTGTCACAGATGTGCCTGATGGAACGGCGCCTGATCTAAATGTTTTAAGAAATATTCTCACAACGATCAAAGATAACTATCCAGATCAACTTGTCATCCATTGCAGCGCCGGAATTGGACGGACAGGCATAGTGATTGCCGGTTTGACTCTTGAAGAGGCAGTGGCAAATGGAACGGTCACTTTAGCGAATCTCGATGAAAAATTGACCGATCTGGTCGCTGCTTTGAGAAAACAGAGAGAACCAGGCTTTGTCTCTACTGATGATCAACTAGAGCTCTTAAGACAATATGGGAGATCCTTGCTAGGAGCAAACTAGTTCGTGTTTCAAGAGGGCCTCCGTTTCTTCCCACCCCAAGCACGGGTCGGTGATCGAGAGGCCGTATTGAAGGGGACCGCCGCCGATCGACTGCTTTCCTCCTAAGAGATGGCTCTCGAGCATGATGCCGGCGATGTAGGGATTTTTCTGCTCCATTACCGACTCGAAAGCGATCCGCTGTTTCTGCGGATCTTTTCCCGAATTTCCATGTGAGCAATCGATGATGAGACGGGGCTCTAAATGTTGACTTTGGAGGATCCGGATCGCTTTGGCAACCGAGGCTCCATCGAAATTGGTCTGGTGTTCCGAACCTCTCAAGACGAGATGGGTGAACGGATTGCCCTGGGAAAGAATAGAGGCGATTCTCCCATTTGAATCGATCCCGATGTGGGAATGGGGAAGGCGAGAGGTGAGAATCCCTGAGATCGCGACATCGAGTTCTCCATGGACTCCATTCTTAAATCCGACAGGGAAAGGGAGGCCCGAGGCCATTTGCCGATGGGGCTGCGACGCAGAGGTCCTAGCTCCGATCATTCCCCAAACGATCAAGTCGTCAAAATAGGGGATGACCAGCGGCTCAAGCAGCTCTGTTGCGCATGGAATTCCCATCTCCACCATCTCGACAAAGAGTTTCCGGGAAAGTCTTAAGCCAGAGGCGATATCATTCGATCCATCGAGCCCTGGGTCGTAAAGGAGCCCTTTCCATCCCAATCGGGTGCGCGATTTTTCAATGAAAAAACGGAGGACCAAAAAGAAATGGGGCTCCACCTCTTTCGATAGTTTTTTTAATCTTCTCCCATACTCCTTCATCGATTCGGGGTCATGGACAGAACATGGGCCGACGATAGCTACTTTTCTCTCATCTTGTCGAATGAGGATTTCTTCAGCGGTTTTACGGGAGGAGGCTATGAAAGCCTTGCCCTCAGGCGAGAGGGGATATTCTCTTTTTAGTTCGGCAGGTGTTGGAAGTATCATAGCCCTCTGATGCTAAGAAATGGTTTGATTCTTTATCAAGGACAAAAATCTCTGGAATGGGTATGATCTTCTCCTTATGAAAGATTTTTTAATGCAATGCGACACCTTTTTGTGGGAAGGATTGCTCATCTATTTGCTATTGGGCGTGGGCATCTTTTTGACTGTCCGGTTGAAAGGGATGCAGATCCGGTATCTACCGTATGCTCTGAAATTGGCATTCTCGAGAAGCGACGATAAAGCAGAAGGGGATATCAGCCAATTCCAATCGTTGATGACGGCTCTTGCCGCTACGATTGGGATCGGAAGCATTGCTGGGATGGCTACAGCTGTTATGGCTGGAGGTTTTGGAGCGATTTTTTGGATGTGGGTGGTCGCCCTCATTGGAATGGTGACAAAATATGCCGAAGCGATCCTCGCTGTCAAATTTAGAAAATTGGATAGCAAGGGACAGATGTGCGGCGGCCCCATGCATTACATCGAACAAGGGCTCGGTTGGAAATGGCTCGCTGCCCTGTTTGCCATTTTCGGCACTCTCTCCGCATTTGCAGGGGGCAATCTCACCCAGTCGAATTCGATAGCTGCCGCCATGCAGGAACTATTCCAAGTCCCACCGATTTGGACAGGGGTATTTCTTGCAATCTTGACTGCCGCCGTGATTTTAGGAGGGATCCGCTCTTTAGGACGGGTCAATGCGATTCTTGTTCCAGCGATGGCGCTCATCTATATTGGCGGAGGGATTACAATCCTGATTATGAAGGCTGAATATATCCCGCAAAGTCTGCTCTTGATTTTCCAGACAGCGTTTACGGGACATGCGGCTGTGGGAGGCTTCTTAGGAGCTGGGGTCATGTCGGCGATCCAGCTGGGCATTGTCCGGGGGATCTCTTCGAATGAAGCTGGACTGGGGAGCGCTCCGATTGCCGCTGCCGCAGCTAAAACCGATGTGCCAGGAAGGCAGGCGCTCATTTCGATGACTGGAGTGTTCCTTTCTAGTTTTATCGTCTGTACGATCACCGTTTTGGTCATCTGTGTCACGGGGGTTTTTGGAAGCGTCGATGCCAATGGGGTAGTCTTGAACGGAGCGCCTCTCGTCATTCGCGCCTTTGAATCGGTTATCCCCGGAGGGGCCTGGATCGTTGCGATCGGCATTGTTCTCTTTGGTTATTCGACTATCATCGGCTGGTCTTATTATGGGGAAAAATGCCTTGAATATCTCTTTGGGGACC
>CAYZHU010000011.1:0-21246 GCA_964477585.1 uncultured bacterium | reverse complement strand
CAAACGCGCTGGGGCCGATTTGATTTTCACTTACGCAGCTCATCATCTGCTACCCCAAATGTAAAGCAGCAATACAATACCCCAAAAACGATGCGTTTTTGGGGGCCCCATCCTATAGTAATGTAAAGCGGCTTTACATTGATAATTAAGTATCTGAGAATTAGTGCATTACACCTGCAAATATAAAATCCGCTGTTAAAATTTTAAAAAAAACCAAATAGTGGAGTCCATGGAAGACAACAAAATTGCGATTATTGGAGCAGGTCCGGCTGGCATATCTTTAGCTCATTTATTAAGTGAATCGGGATATCCAGCTTCAAATATTGATATTTACGATGCTAGGGATCGGATTGGAGGGCAGAGTCTGACGCTTCATCTTTATCGAGATGCAGGCCTCGATATGGGAACGATTTTTTCCCATTTCGGATATAATCGAATACACCGGCTGATGAAAAAAATGGGAATTCATCGAATCCCATATCCAACAAACAACGTTTTCATTTTTTTCGATCATAACGGGAACCAGAAAATTCTCAAGTTCATTCCTAGCGAATTGATACATAATCTCTCCTACCCTTTTCATTTAACTTATTATTGGGTTAAGTGGATGCTAGGATTTCTTAGCCGAAAAGAAGAGGCTGAGAGATTTTCCAACTTTTTAATCAGAAAGCACCTAAAGGCCGATGAAAACAATCCATTTTACACTAGACCTGTCCTAAGTGCGATTGGCGACGAAGGACAGTTATATGGTCCCTCTCCTACTCTGACTCTGAGAAACGCTTTATCTTGGCAAACGCCTGCCATCTTTATAAGCGAAGCATTAAGAAAAGTGTGCAGAATAAAAGAGGGATATCAAGTTTTTTGGGAAAGACTGTTAAATAGCCAGCCTTACAACATTATTTTAAATACAAAAATAACTCATTGCATACCTCAAGATTCTCAAACCGTACTGCTTCTTCCTATTCAAAAAAAATACCGTCATGTATTTGTTACTACCCCGCTAGACCAAATTGAAACCCCTCTTTCCAGTTTCTTAGACCTCCCTTTTAATGATTCCTACATTTTAAGCACTTTAATCAAAATCCCCAGAGGCATTTGGGGTTATGAAGTAGAAACTATCTACACATTTAATCATCCCTTTTTCAAAACAATTACTTCTGTCTCATCCTATCCCATGCTTTCTAATATTGAACGGGATGAGAATGAAAATTTCGACACATTATGGTTTCTCTCTCGAATAACAGAACGAGATCATATCTCAGATTCATTAATTGCAAGCAGACTCGATGAATTGTCTCAATTAGTGAACATTCCCCGGGAAAAAATGGAAGTTGTCCATTCTGTCATATGGAGGTATAATATCCACTATTCTGAAAAACAGCTTTTAAATGACTTGCCAAGCAAAATCGATGACATGCAAGGGAAAGATGGTATTTGGTATTCCGGCGGTACACTATCTCACTGGAATGTGGCCTCAATTCATGATTTTAATATCTGTTTAATGAGGCGATTCTTGTGGAAGAACGAATCTTCCAAAATAAAAGCACTCCTAAAAGGACTGCGTCTAGGCTATTGGTTTCCTGTTATCCAAGGCAATCGTTATCGTTGAAGAATGTTACTTGTTTATGGCCTCGGTTAATAAATCAAAAATCTTTAGAAAATCGAGTGGAAATAGAAGAATTCCTCCAATCAAAGCATGAGATACTACCACTCCAACAAGAGATCGATGTTTTTCATAGAGGTATCCCCACATGATTCCTACTGCAAATATGGTTAGCCCATACCAATAGTTTCTCAATCCCTGAACAAACTCATAAAACAGATTAGAACAAATTATCGGAACAAAAATCTGAGCTTTATTTTGCATAAAACTTCGAAAGACGCTTTGCAACAATCCTCTTACTACAAATTCTTCGATCGGAATAAAAATCAGATACGCTACTACCAACTTCCAGTTTTCAGATTCAAAGTAAAAGAGAGGAAGAGATTCAAATTTAGGATAAAATTGAATGAGAATCCATTTAACACACACAAAAAACAAAATTATCGGAATTGAATATAAAACCGCCTCGACTATCTGCTTTTTGCAATCTCTTAAAGTTAACCCATAAAATTCACGATTGTAATCCAGTTTTCTTAAAATCCAAATTATACCGCTCAAAAAAACAAGACTCCAGAGAGGTATCGCAATGAATTGAGAAATCGTTCGCTCAGAAAAATATATTTTCAGCAAATTCAACAAATTAAAATAGATCGCTGAGACTACAAATAAATAGAAAAAGACATTTTTAATCCGACTCTCTGTCTGAATATGATTGACTCTCTGCATAAACCGCTCTAAGAGCAAGGAATCAGCCTGTTTCAATTTTTTTGCTAGGTAGAGGGCAAGATTGTGCTCTATCTTCTCATAGACGTGCTTCATTTTTTCATCAAAACGGAGCTTTTCGAGAAAAAACACAAGAATGGTCGCAGGCTCTAAGATTCTAAATGATGCGGTTCTCTCTGTATTTTCTAAATATGCTATTTCACCAAATACTTCACCCGCTTCAGCAACGGACAGTCTCTCATAGTAATCAGAAAACTCCGTTTTTTTAACTATCTCTCCCTTGCCTTTCATGACAATATAGAGACAGCTACTTTTTTCCCCTTCTCGAAATGCCCAGCTTCCCTTTGCGAAGTTCCTCTCTTCAATATATTTCAGCAAAGAGATGAACTCCTCGGGCCCGATCCCTTGAAACAAAGGGATTTTTTGCAAAAAACTGACAATCTCTTCGGATGAATGATCCATGGTTTTCTCTTAATGCGTCGCGATTAAAATCTCAAATACATCCACATCTATCTAACACAGAACCGATTGCAAGAAATGTAAAGCAGCTTTACATTTCTATTGAAGAGGGGTCCCAAAAAACGCATCGTTTTTGGGGTATTGTATTAGTAAATGACGGGTTTGGCGTTATACCTTTCCCAATAAAGTGTTGGATAGAGTTGTTTGCCGGTGTTGGCACGAGCGCCGCAGTCGCGGAGCCAAGCAGACATGGCATAGCCTATCCGAGTGCGGCTTGTTTTGTTGAGAAAGAGATCGAGAGGCAAGGTAATGGAAAATCCTTTATCGTAATAACGGCGGCCTCCAATTCGATCCTCGGCATTTGTCAGGGTATACCAAAGTCCGACTCTCAGACCGCTGAGAAAAGTTCGCCCCCCTTCAATACGAATTCCTTTATCTCGTGCCAAAAACTGGCCGGCGCTAATCCTGAAATCGACATCAAGGGGTTTGTACTGATAGTAAAACTCAAGAAAGTACTGGAGTCCTGTGTAGGGAAAAAATTCAAAGCCTTTCTCGGTCAATTTTCGGATTTTTCTCTGGACGCCAAACCCATAGTAACTTCTCTTAAGAAGAGGAGCGACTTCAAAACCTATAGCCCAGTTGCTCTGTACAGGATAATAGAGAATCTCTCCTGCAATGCCAGCGTAAGCCATTTCGAAATATCCCAGGCTAAGTCTGGAGAGCCACCCACTTCCTAGATTCCAACTTTTCTGGAGATAGGCTTGTTCAAGATGAAAGGAACTTGTTTTGTTATAGAGAATCGAGTCGGTACGCACGTTGATGATTCGGGACGGATTATTCGCATCCACATCCCCTACATTCATCATGCTCGATTTGATGGTATAAGTACCCCAGAGATTATAGTAAATTTCATCAAAAAGGTACCCTTCGGGACCTAGCCCTATACCAACTTCGTATTTGAATTTGCCGCTGCTGCTTCCAAAAAAGGTGCGGAGCCAAGGTCTGAAAGTAAGGATCCAAATTCGTTTCCTCCTTTGATATAAAAGAGCTGAATCGTAGTCTTTCGGCTTTGCCGTCGCCTCTCGCAAAGGGGCGATGACCCGGAATTCCTGTTCGCCTATTTTTCCTTCATTATATCGCCTTAAATCTTCGACTCGAAACCGGTACTCATGCTCCGGAACTCCATCCGCTTCGATCACAGCCGTGACGGCACAGATATTGGATGGAGTAAGAGAGGCTAGAACGTGTTCAATCCTACACCGCACTTCCTCTTCTTCTCGATAGCGGACATTGACCACTTTCATCCACAATTCATCGGCTCCGCATTCTTTCGGAATGAAATAGAGGTTATAAAGATCAAAACCTTGTTCTTGAAATGCATAGGCAAGTTCTCGTGCAAATTCTTGTCGAGTGCGCAAAATCCCCATAGGTTCTGTATTTAAAGGTGCTGTATAACAAGGTTTATCGTAGATCTTGGGAAAAAAACCTTTGGTTGTCCCTAGATTGTAATTCATCGCGATGCTGGCTGCCCAATCATCGCCCCGAAGCGTGCTGCCTGATAGACGGAAAAGATCCCACAATTTTAATTGGACACCGGCATTGATTCGGCTCTTTACAGCTCTTCCTTGGGGGTGTTCCGGTCCATGATGTCTATAATCGTTAGCATCGTATTCGGCCGCGAAAGTCAGATCTTTCCAAAATCGCTCAGAACGACGAAAGGGACTCCATGCTAAACCGCCATAAAATCCTTTAATCCGTCCATTTCCCCAACCGAGCGTCGCCTCAAAATTATATTTAAGAAATTCCTTGGTAGCGGCTACATAAAATGAATTGAACCGGCAAGCGCCGAAAAAGTCGTTGAACCCAATCGCGAAATCGGGAAGAAATGGAAATCCATCTTCTTTTCTAAGTAGGATTATTTTAAGGTTGGCCGCCCTTTCAGCATCGTCTCCAAAACCTTTATGGCCAAAATTTCCTTCTGTAATCCCTCGAAAAATCCAATAATTTCCCGACGTTTCTATGTGGTCAAAAAATTGAAAAGAGAGGCTCCAGATATGGTAAGGGGGAACATAAGCAAAGCCCACTCCAAACATGCCCGCTTCAAAAGTACGGGCTGAAGGCATAGTGAAATACCCTCCCTGTAAATGATAGTTAATCATAAGGGGGAGAGAGTCATGGATCTGTTTATCAATGAGATGAACAGATTCCAAATCCCGAAACAACTGGTCCGAAGGAGAACAAAAGTTATCCGTTCCATGGAGATGGAAAATTGGAAGAAGGAGGATCAAATATTTTTTAAAATAAACCATGGAGAATCGGTTGATTTTGCAAGGGTATGGCTCTCATGATTTTCTTTGCAAGCTTGAACTTTATTTGGCCCTGAGTCCTTATCATTGAAGATTATTGCTCCTCGCCCTATACTCTCCTCTGAGAACATCTCCTATTTTGAGAAAAAGACATGGCTTATCTAAAAGATTTCCGCGAAAGAATTACCAATAATGATTACCCTGGTTTCTTAAAAATCTGGGAAGAATATTGCTATGGCGACCAACCTGACGGTGAAGAAATTACAGCTGTCCTGGAAAGCGTCAAATCCTCCGACCTGGCAAAACCATTCGGAGTCCATGTAGAGCGGATTCTCCCTCTTTGGAGAGAATTAAAAGATCCTGTTCATGCTCATAATGTACTTCGACTTGTATTTGATTTAGAGACGACGAATAGTGAAGAATTGGCTGATTTGGCAACAGAGTATCTGAAAAATCGCCACCCTAATGATTTGCTTCTCTTAGAGAAATTCCGTCTGATCGGGTTGCGCAACCGCGAACGATTCCAATCAGCGATCCGAAATTTTGAATTGCTAACTCATATGAAAAAAGGGAATTTTGTTTTTCATACAGGCGGATGGGGGACAGGCGAGATCATTGATGTATCCCTTGTAAGGGAAGAACTCACCCTCGAATTTGAATATGTGATTGGTCCCCAACATTTCTCTTTTGAAAAAGCGTTTAAAACGCTTGTACCCCTTCCTCCCGAACATTTTTATTCCCTCCGCTTTGGAAATGCAGACTCGCTAGAAAAGGAAGCAAGAGAAAATCCCAGTGAAGTGATGCGCATGCTGCTTCGCGATCTGGGTCCTAAAACTGCGGCAGAAATCAAAGAAGAAATGTGCGATTTAGTGATCCCTGTCGACGACTGGAATCGATGGTGGCAAACGGCCCGAGCCAAGTTGAAGAAAGATACAAAAATCGAATCTCCAAAAGAACTAAAAGATCCCTTCAGGCTTAGGACCGAAGAGATGCCTCATGAAGTAGCTCTTCATAAAGCTTTGGAAACAAAACCTAGCGTAAGTGCGACTATTCAAATGGTTTACGCGTTCCTTCGAGACTTTCCCGAAACCTTAAAAAATGGGGAATTCAAAGCCTCTTTGGAATCGAGAATGAATGAGATTCTAACTCAAGAGCAGTTGAGCGAAGGGCAAAAACTTCAGGTTCTTTTCTTTTTAGAAGATCTAAATGTCCCGAAAGTTTCAGATCAAATCGAGACGATTCTTATAAATATGGCCACTGTACCCGAGATTATCCGAAGTTTTGAGGTTATGGCCTTCCAAAAAAGAGCTCTTCAAGGAGTCCATAAGCTCCGTAAGGATTGGTCCAATATCTTTCTCGAACTGATTTATTCCGTTGAACAAAATCTGCTTCGAGATTTTATCTTGAACGAACTTGATACACCTCAGACAAAAGATCTTTTGAAACAAAAACTGAACCAGCTCCTGATCCATCCTCTCTCTTTTCCTGAAGTCTTTGTTTGGTACTTTCAAAAAATTATCGATAAAAAATCGAAACTGCCTTTCTCCGATTCGAGCGGACAAAATCGATTTTTTGAAGGTTTGCTCATTATCCTCGATCATTTAGGTCAAAAACCCCAACATAGGGATCTGTCTAAAAAAATCATTGGCTTGATTACTTCGGATCGGTACAAAATTGTGCGCGATATCATGAAGCAATCGAGTCTCGAAGAAATAAAGGAATACCTTTTGCTCGCAACAAAGTGTTCCTCGCTCTCAGACCATGATATCAAGATCCTCCATTCCCTAGGCGAAGTAGTCCATCCATCACTTTCCCGATTGAGGAAAGAAAAGCCTTCATTTGACGAAGAGGTGATCTGGACTACCCAGGAAGGGTATCAAAGAACCCAGCTCAGAATCCAACAGATCGCAACGGTAGAAACAGTGGCAAATGCTCGTGAAATCGAAACGGCTCGAGCTTTAGGCGATTTACGTGAAAATGCGGAATTTAAAGCCGCTTTGGAGCGACGCGACCGATTGCAATCAGAATTAAAATTCCTCTCCAACCAAATCGCAAGAGCGCGCATATTGACACCGGAAGATGTGGTTATCGATGAAGTGGGTATCGGCTCCGTGGTTCATTGCAAAGATTCTAAGGGCGAACATTTGAGATACATTTTGCTCGGTCCTTGGGATACTGATCCTGAAAACCGCATCATCTCCTTCCAATCCAAACTCGCTCAAGCTATGAAAGGTAGGACGATTGGAGAAAAATTTGAGTTCCAAGGGGAAAATTTCACGATTAGCGACATCGATAATTACTTTGATCAGAAAAAATAGATAGTCTATGGTGGGGATATAGGATTTCATATGTTACCCCCACCAAAAAAAAACCTCTCTGTTGTCGAAATTGTTATCGCTAGCACAAATTTCCACAAAATACGGGAATTCCGCTCGATGTTGAAGCAAGTTCCCTTTGTAGATATATTGAGCCTTTCAGAATTTCCAACTTACATTCCTCCTGAAGAAATCGGCACTACCTTTGAAGAGAATGCGATTTTGAAAGCCACCCATGCAGCCAAAGAACTCAACCGGTGGGTGATTGCAGACGATTCAGGCCTTGTAGTCCCTGCGCTCAATGGAGCTCCAGGCAATCTCTCTGCTCGATTTGCCGGTAAAGACGCCACGGATTTGGAAAATCGAAAAAAATTATTAGATGAAATGAACCACCTCCTTGATGACGACCGACAAGCATTTTATGAGTGCTCCATCGCTCTAGCGTCTCCATCAGGCTTAAAAAAATGTGTGAAAGGTACTTGTGAAGGCCATCTCTTAACCATAGAGAAGGGGGGAAGCGGTTTTGGATATGATCCTCTTTTCGTGAAACATGGCTATAACAAAACATTTGCTGAACTTGGCGATACGATTAAAAATCGGGTTTCTCATCGCCGCAAAGCACTTGATAAACTTCTTCTCTCCCTCGAGTCGATCCTCAATGCGGTAGGCTAGTGACCTATTATATTGATGGATATAACCTCATATTTACCTTTATCGACTCTAAAGATAGCCTTCTCCAGATGAGAAAAAAATTAGTCCAATTCTTACAGAAGCGGTTTGCTCAAATGGATTTAGAGGGAGTCATCGTTTTTGATGGGTCCCATAAGAGGGGAGAAGAAAGCGGATTGTCTTACCCCGCTCCTCTCATAGTAGCCTATACTCCAAAAGGGCAAAGCGCGGATGACTATATTCTGGAACAGATCGCAGGAAAAAAGCAGGTCACAGTCGTGACGAATGACCGAGGCTTGATCCTTCATGCAAAATCTCTAGGGGCAAAAGTCCAATCAAATTCTCAATTCATTCAGTGGATCAAGAAGAAGAAAAAACTGAAGACGGTAGAGGAACCAAAAGAAACACGCTACAATTTTGAAAGACTATTAAAAATCTTCGAAGACCGTCTAAAAAATACTGATTAACGCAAATCAAAATTAGAATAGGTTTCTTGGAGGGGTCGATATTTAGTATCCAGAGAAGAGACTTTTCCAAGGCCTGGCTTTGTTTGAATAGATTCTAGAAAAGAATGAATCTGCTCTTCTGTCCCTTGAGCGCAAATTTCTACCCGGCCATCAGAGAGATTCCGCACATAGCCTTTTATCCCATGCAATTGCGCATGTCTTTTTACAGAGGCGCGAAACCCAACTCCTTGAACAAGGCCAGAGACGAAGATATGGATTTCTTTCATGCTTCGCTCTCCGTGAAAATAGGTTCTTTCGTCAATTGGATCGATTCCCAGGGAAATTCCTCTATCAAAGTAAAGGCTTCCAATGTGGTAGCTGATTTGTTGATCTGCATCCGCAGGGTTTTCGCACCTTCGCATCGTTTCAAATACCAACAACCAACGCGGCGCATGTCAAGAAGGGCTTGCCTCTCCGGCTGATATTGGACAATGTATTCAAAATGTTCCAACAGACTATTTTTAATATCGGCAACGCTTCTCTCAATAGGTTCCAAAGAGAAAAGAGCGCGGGAAATGTCCTCTGCGATCCAAGGCTGCCCCATCGTCCCTCTTGAGACGAGCACCGCATCGCATTTTGTATAGGAAAACATCCGAAGAGCGCTATCCGCATCAAAAACATCCCCATTGCCGATGACTAGAATTTCTTTGGCAGCTTCCTTACAAGCTTTGATATAATCCCAATTCGCAGGTCCTTTATATCCTTGCATTCTTGTCCGTCCGTGAATCGCTATCGCTTTTGCCCCTGCTTTTTCAGCAATTTGAGTAATTTCTGTGGCATTGATACTCTTTTCATCCCACCCAGCTCGGATCTTTACCGTTACAGGAACTTTGACCGCAGCCCGAATTTCCGTGATCATCTCACCGATTAGTTCTGGAGTTTTGAGCATCCCGGAACCACTTCCGTCCTTGGTCACCTTATCGACTGGACATCCGCAGTTCAAATCAATCACATCAAATCCAAGATCTTCGGTAATTTTCGCTGCTGCTGCTGCTATTTTTGGTTTGCTTCCACAAAGTTGAGCCCCGATTGGATGCATTCCGGGTTCATAATCGAGCAGCCGATACGTATGGGGATCATGGCGAACAAGGGCATCGATTTTTACCATTTCGCAATAGACAATCCCTGGCCCATAGCGACAGGACATTTTTCGAAAAGGGAGATCTGAACATCCAGCTAGCGGGGCATAAAGAATATTGCTCGGCAACTGAACCTTGCCTAATTTGAAGGGGCGCCGCATCAAAAAAAACTCAAAATGATCATTTCTAGGATTCTCAAGGCAAAAAACGCCAGAATTGGGCTGATGTCGAGAACGCCGCCCAGAGGAGGCAATATCCGCCTGAAGAAGTTCAAATATGGATCTGTGTAATAGGCGACAAAACGGACAAAATTATGGGCTTGCCAAGCAGGAAACCACGATAGTACTACCCGTAAAAACAAGAGTACCATGTAGGCATCGAAAAGAAGTTCAACAGAATAATGGAGTATCCTCATAGATGTCCCTATTTTAAGGGGAATCTTCTTTTTCGTCATGACGGAATAATAAAAAAATTATTTTGAGTGGGTTTTTCCAAGGAAAAAGGTAAAATGGACCTGTTTATGGAAATTCTAGGCATACAAATCGATAAGCCTTACATTCGTTCAACCTTGATTCAAAGGAATCGGAAGGGAGTAGAACTTCGCGAATTCAAATCAACGTACTTTACCGAACCAGAGGATGTAAAAAAATTCCTTGAGAATTTTAAAGGTTCCATTTCAACAGGACTCTCTTCCAAAGATTTTTTGATAAAAACTTTAGAATTGAAAATTGGCTCCCATCGAGATCTTGAAAAAGCGATCGATTTTCAATACGATGCTACGAGTCATCTGAATCCATCTGAAATGTTGACGATCCCTATTGTTAGAACTCGAAAAGAAGGGAATACAGAAGCGCTTCTTTTCACAGCTTCGCGAGAAGCGATTCTATCCCACCTTTCCGACCTTAAAAAAATCGATATCGATCCGGATGGGATCAGCTCAAATTGTTCTGCCCTTTGCCGATTCATTCAATGGAAAATCCCTTCACTTTCCAATGCTTTCATCGTTGACTTAGGCTCTAGCGAATGGACCTGCATTTGGATGGAAGAAGGGCAATTAAAAAAATCTCATTCTATCTCCGGCGGGATCGAGTCTCTTTTTTCGGCTCTCTTGGAAGACAGAAAAAAAATTCTTTTACAAAAAGAAATCAAGGGAGTCGCAAAACAAATCGATCTTCTCCAACTCAAGAGTCACTTGAACCCCCATTTGTCGGACAAACTAAGCCAATTGAGACAAGAACTTGCCAAAATAATTTATTCATTCGAAAGAATTGCAGATCAAAAACCAATTGTATTCACTGGATTGTGCGACTCGTTTGGCCATCTTACCGATTTTTTACTTGATTCCGTTAAAGATGTTATTTCTGGCGAATATAAAAATTGTTTAAGTCCTGACGAACAAAAATATGCAATTTCCTTAGGCCTAGCTTTAGAATTTTCCGCACCACAATCCCTTCAATTCAGGAGAAAAGAATTCTTTCCTAAAAAAAATTGGAGGCAGTTAGGTTTGTATGCGATCCTTCTTTTGATTTCATCTGTTGTTTTATCATTGGGTCTATTTAGTTGGATTCGCTACGAAAATAAGACAAAAAAAGCCCAGATGATCGAATTTTTACAAGTTTCATTAGAAAAATGGGATCCTGCCTTAAAGACCAAAATCATTCAAGAAGCCCTAAATGAAGAAGAAGTCCTAGACCGTTGGATCCAGGCTGTAGAATCGAATAGTAAAGAATATTCCTGTATTCCCCAGGCCCCTAAAGTTGCCGAAGTATTATCTTGGCTATCCAGCCATCCGTTAGTTGAAACATTAAAAAAAGATGGAGATCCTCTGATCATTCGGGAAATTCACTATCAACTCGTCCAATTTCCCCGCATTGGATCTATGCAAGAACCCTATTTAGCAAAAGTCGATCTTGAATTTCAAGTGAAGGGAGCTATCCATGCCCGGAAATTTCATGAATCATTGATGCATGGAGACCATCGAGTCAATCCCAATTTAGAAATTACTTGGGAAGCTCTCCCAGATTCCTATCGCACTTCGTTTTATTTAAAAAACCGGAGCCCCCATGTTCCTTGAACAGTGTGGAAAGATCTTTTTTTCTAAAATGCGCCCCATTTTTTTCTTTTCGTTGCTTATTTCTCCACTTCTTTTCTCTCTCTCCTATCTCTTCATCCAAAACAATCGCTTCCATGAACTAAAAGATAGTTTTGAAATGGCTATCCAAAAGGGAAAAGTGGCCATGGATCGAAAGGCAAAAAAAGAACGATTTTTAAAAAACTATTCCTATTCTGATCCCTATTTTCTCGATCAACAAATCGAATCCCTACATTTTTTACAACTGGAACGGGCTAATTTAGAAGCTCTTCTGAGTCATCCAGCATTATCTAAAAAAGGCTTCCTTCAAGATCGTCTTTCTTTTTTGGATGGTGCTGAAAATCGTCTCTCTTTCATTGAAGAAAATATCCAAGCCTCTTCTCAAATCAAAGAGACGGAAGAAAAACAAAGACATCCCGTTCAAATGGATGAACAGGATCTCCAAAAACTTCTTTCGCTAATCGAGGCTATTCCAATAGGAAATTATCTCCCAGCAAATCGATCCCCTCAATTACTCATTCGAGATTTTAAAATTAAAAAACAAGAAACTCCCTTAAAGACTTCCGTCTTCGAAGTTGAAATGGAGCTTTTTAAAAGAGAATTTAACCTACCATGAAGCGTCTACTTTTTTTTGTTCTACTCGCTATTACCGGTTGCCACCCGTCTTATAACTCGCAGGAGTCTCCTCTTGCAGCAATTCAAATTCAAGACCGAAACGGCCTTACAGAAACGATCAGCTCTCCAGATCGATTATCCGCATATGAATCGGTCGATTTCTTAATTTCTCAACCCTATAAGAAAGTTCTCCGCGTTTACAGGAAGGATGGGAGAAATCAATCGAAAATTACCACTTATCATCCCAATGGATCAATTTGGCAATATTTAGAGGCCGAAGAGATGAGAGCGCATGGAGCCTATAGGGAATGGTACTCTAATGGTCAAATGAAGCTCGATTCTAACGTGATTGGAGGGGTTGCCGATGTATCCGCCGGATCCCAGCAAGATTGGCTCTTCGACGGGGTTAGCCGAGTCTGGAATGAAAAAGGCAGCCTAATCGCTGAAATTCCCTATGAAAATGGGCAATTGGAAGGGATAAGTAAATATTACTATCCAGATGGGACAATCCAAAAAAAGCTTCCCTTTGTTCAAAACCTTCTTTCAGGAGAAGGGGTCGAATTCTATCCGAGTGGGGCTATAAAATCTAAAATCCACTATCAAAAGGATCTCAAAGAAGGCTCTAACATAGGTTATTTTCCATCAGGACAAATTGCTTATCAAGAAGATTGTTCAGAAGGATTGATTCGAAATGGAGCTTATTACGATCCAAAGGGCGCCCTTTTTTCAGAAGTGGAAAATGGGGGAGGATTTCAAGCAAATTTCGACGGTGAAACCCTTACATCTCTTGTAGAATATCGATTAGGAAGACCAGAAGGTCGAGTGCAAGCATACAATCCAAAAGGCGAGATGCAAAGCGTCTATCATCTTAAAGGCGGACTAAAACAAGGTGAAGAGATCCATTATTTTTTACCATCGGAGACAAATGGAAAAGCAACCGTTTCAAAACTCTCCATCAATTGGTTCGAAAACTCTATACACGGAACTGTCAAAACCTGGTATGAAAATAGCCAACTCCAGAGTCAGCGAGAATATTGCCGAAATGTCAAACTAGGCCCCTCTCTCGGCTGGTATCGAGATGGATCTCTCATGTTAGTTGAAGAATATGATGAAGATCGCCTAGTCAAAGGCCAATATTATAAAAAAAATCAGCGCGATCCGATTTCAGCCATTAGCAATGGGAGCGGCATTGCCACACTTTATGATGGAGATGGAATTTTTTTAAGAAAGATAACCTATCTCAAGGGTAAGCCGGCAGATCCGGAGGATTGACCTACTTCGTTTTTTTTATTGTAGAAGAGGAGGGTTGTTTTTTTTCCTCCTTCTTCGTCAAGCAATAATGGACTCCAGCACAGGCTGACGCTTGGCTCATGGCCCCTGGAGAGACGCTTTGACACAGAGAATATAACTCCTCGGATGCGCATTGCCAGACCACTATGTAAGGGGTTAAAGAGATATCGGGAGATCCTGGAGAAACAAATCGCGTCGGATACATGTTCGTTGTGAAATTTCTTTGCTGTCCTGGTTGAATCGTAAATTGGCCTAAAAAACTTCCGTCTCGAGCTTCTATAACTGCTGTCAAGATGAAAGGGCTATCATTGAATAGAAGGATTGACCCATCTGTAGTGCCTGCCCGTAATAGAAAAGGAAATAGCACTAAAAATAAAATCCAATTCCGCATATCCAATTTTAGAGAGGGGCATTCGACAGATGCGCCCATCGGAAATCCACCTGTCCAATAGGAGACAGAGCAATATCCTCTAAACCTTCCTTTTGCAAATAGTTCATCGCAAAATGGAAGATCGGAATGATCGGCATCTGATCGATTAAGACTTGCTCCGCTGCTCGCAAAATCTGTTTTCTCTCTTCCGAATCCCTACATAAAGCAGATTGATTTAAAAGATCAATGTATTTTGAATTTTCCCAATTTGTATTATTGGTACTAGCTTGTTTGTATTTAAACACTTCTAAAAAAGTGATCGGATCATTGAAATCTGCCGTCCAAGATCCATTTGCTACCTGATATTCTTTCTGCGAGAGCCTCTTGAAGAAAGTCTTAGGTTCTACGGCCTCTAGTTTTACTTGAATTCCTAACCCTTCTTCCCATTGTTTTTGAACCGCTTGTGCGATCGATCCGTTTCGTTCATTGCTAAAATAACTTAAGACAATGGGATTCAACGTTTGCAGCGTTTCATCGAGCTGCAAAAGGGCCTCTATCAACAACGACTGCGCCAGTTCTTTATTGGAATCGATAAAATAGCCATTGTCGGAAAGTCCCATCTCTGGAGGAACCAAACTTTTTGCTGAAAGCTGACCGCCTTGCAAAACATGTTCCGTAATCGCATCTCGATCGATTGCGATTGCAAGAGCTCTTCGAAACAAGGAGTTTGAAAGTGGATTTTTTTTGTCGTTGATCTTTTCGGCAGTATTGACGCGAAAAAAATAGGTTCCTGATAAAGGATTGATTTTCAATTTTTTCGAAGTCTTCAGATCGGAAATCGCATCGATCGGAATCGTCGATAACGGAGAACCTGCCCAATCAAGTTTCCCCTCTTCAAACATCCGGATCTCAGTATCGCTCGCAATCATGAGAAGATCGATCTCCTCCATTTTGATATTTTTGGCATCCCAATACTGTGTATTTTTGGCAATTTGAACACTGTCTGAACGAATCCATTCTTTCAAAACAAACGGCCCATTCCCCACAAAAGTGGATGTCTCAAGAACCCAGTTCGGGTTGTTCTTTGCAATTTTATGAGGGACCGGAAAAAATGCTGGCAGAGTAAGCAGCTCTAGAAAATAGGGAAGAGGCTGTTCCAATTCTACTATTAGCGTTTCAGGATCTGGAGTTTGAATTCCGAGTTGTCCTATACCCAATTCTCCAGCTTTCACCTTTTGGCCGTTTTTAATCGGATAGAGCTGATAGGCTGTATCGGAAGGAAATGAGGGATCCAATATCGATTTCCAACTTTCTGCAAAATCATTCGATGTAACTGGTTCTCCATTAGACCAAAAGGATTTGCGTAAATGAAAAAGATACTGCGTCCCAGTTTCTGAAATTTCCACATCGCTGGCCAAAGCCATCTCTAGTTCCCCGGTCTTCGATGTCCGCATCAACCCTTCAAATAGCATATGGACAATCATGCTCGTCGTTAAATCGCGAGATTTTCGGGGGTCAAGCGTTTGAGGATCAGAAGCGATATTGATGCGGATAGCTTGATGCTTTACTGCTGTTGAACGATTACAGCCTACCAATAGAACCAGAAAAAAAAACAATATTCTCAGCACGATGAACCTCAAGATTTGAGCTTCAACAATATCACCCTCCTATTTTCCTGCAATCAATTCTCATAGAAATCTCATCCTTTGACACTTAAAAAAACAGTTGCTTTGGATGTCGAATCCACTTATGAGAAAAGAAAACGGAGGAGTGCTCATGCAGCAAAAAAATCCCCTTTTGATTTTTTCACGTCCAGTGACCTTTTTTGGATCACACCAAAACTTTGAAGATGAAATTGAAGAAATCGACAACGGAAATGACCTGCTCCGTTTAGGATTACAAACAGATTTGCTGTTTCCACTTCAGCAAAATATCGGGTTATTTATCCAATGGTCAGATTTTACGTAAAGGGATGCAGTTCTGATTTTTTCGTCGCGATAACCTCCAATGCAAAAATTTTCTCGTTGCATTTCTCTTGCATTAATTTTCAACTTGAGTTTAACATTCGGAATGTAAACTCGAATCGCCTGCTGCAAAACGGAATCCTATTCTTGTCGTCCAGGATCGATTCAAGGATTAACAATGGTTACGCTACTTAAAATCTTAGCGCAAGCTAAACAACTATTTCTGCAAAATGGAGAGCAAAAAATGTTGAATATACTGACAAAAACAATGCCATGGATGGTCGCATCTGTTATAGTTGCTACCTCTGGTTTTGGGCAAAGCAACTGCTGCCCACCACCTAAACCACAGTGCTGCAAGCCTGTTACCTGCTGCCCACCTGTATGCCCAATCCAACTGATTCCCGCATACAATCATCCAGCTGGTATCGAGACTCGCTGCTCCTGGGATGTTTGGGTAGATGCTAGTTTCACCTACTGGCAAGCAATCCAAGACAATATGGAAGTTGGAATTGCTGATTCTGAATCGTTTACTCTTCCTGTAATCGATGGAGCAGAAGCAGATTACGGCCTATTCCTTACAAATGGCCACGTGATCGATATGGGCTTTAAATTTAAGCCTGGCTTTAAAGTTGGCGCAGGTGTCAAATTCGATTACGACGATTGGGACGCACATGCTGAATATACATGGTTCCGAAGCAAGGTTCACGTACATTCAAATGGACCAGAGACAAATGCTGACCAAGTCGGGATGATATTCCCAATTGTTGGCGCACCTTCTCAAAACGGGCCTGAGGTTGAAACTGGTGAGACATTCACTACAATTACTTCTTCTGCAGAAGTTTATAGCAATGTCTCTTCAAAATGGAAATGCAACATGGATATCATCGACGCTACAATGGGTCGCTGGTACTATGTAGGTACAAAACTGCAATTCCACCCATACTCTGGAGCTAGAGCTCAGTGGATCCGGCAGAACTTCAATACAACTTATACAAACACCAATATTTTTATCGCCGATCTAGATCAAACATTCTCGATTAAACAAAGATCCCATTCTTGGGCGATTGGTCCAGAAGTGGGTCTCGATATGAATTGGATGATGGGTCAAGGTTTCAGACTCTTCTCTTGTGTTGAAGCAGACGTTCTCTATACTCGCTATACTAAATTGAGAGACACTGAACAGTTCCACAATCCTTTAGATCTAACTGTTCCTCCTGTCTTCAAAGTCACCCAACGCAAAGTGGGCAGACTCAGAAGCCACGTCGATTTCGAAATGGGAATGGGTTGGGGCACTTATTTAGATTGCAACAACTGGTACCTAGACCTTTCTGCTGAATACGGATTCCAAGTGTTCTTCGATCAGAACATGTTCCGTAAGTTCGTAACCACAGAAATGCTAGGCAACAGCTTCGTACCAAATGGAAACCTCTATATCCATGGTTTGACAGCAACAGTTGCACTGCACTTCTAATCGTAGCAGATAGCAGATCTTAAATCTTTAGCAGGCCAGGAGAAATCCTGGCCTGTTTCATTTTCTAAGCTCGTCGATGAGGTTGGCAATAAGAGCTGTCCAACCGTTCTGATGAGAAGCTCCAAGACCCCGTCCATTATCCCCATGAAAGTGTTCATAGAAAAAGAGATTGTCTTTGAAAAGGGGATCTTGTTGGAATTTTTGCGTATCTCCAAACATCGGCCTCTCGCCATTCCCGTTCACTTTAAAAAGAGCGAGCAGCATGTTGGCAAATGATTCCGCCATTTCGTTTAGCGTTACCTCTTTCTCTTTTTTTACTTGAATTTTGAGGCTCTCTTTCATTCCATTTCCTAGCCGATTTAGAGTATCAATCATGAAGAAGTTGAGGGGAAACCATATAGGTCCTCGCCAATTTGAATTGCCCCCTTTGATTTTTTCTGAAGCCTCTCCTGGTTCATAGAGTACTTTACTGCGATGCATAGCCGCTGGGTGCTTTTCATGATACTTGGAGAGGCTGCGGAGGCCAAAATCGGATCGAAATTCGTCTGGATTCCAAATATTTTTGGTCAGGAATCGCTCGATCTCATGAATGCTTAACAAACCAAAGAGGTGTTTATTCCCATCTTCATGGGGAATCATTTGGACGCATTTATCTGTAAGATAAGAACGCTTCTTCATCACCCAAAGATACGCTTCATAAAACTGAGGAAATGATTTCAATTCTTCTTCATCCCAGATATCGCAGGCGAAAAAAGGGATGATCCCAACAAGCGATCGAATTGGGACTTTCTCTGAAGTTCCATCTGGTTTGCGCAAATAGCTGTAAAAAAATCCGTCCTGTTCACTCCAAAGGTCATAGGGTCGCCAATAGCTTTTTCTCATAGCGGCTGTAACAAATATGAAGTGTTGGAAAAACTTTATCCCTAGACCTTCATAAATAGGATTTTTCTTCGCTAAAGTCAGCGCAATCCGCATCAGATTGAGACACAAGAGTGAAATCCAACCTGAACCATCCGCTTGATCCAGTAGATACCCTGGAGGCAGCTTTTCCGATCGGTCGGCAAAACCCACATTGTCCATCCCAAGAAATCCACCTTCAAAGATATTATTGCCCAAACTATCGACTTTATTGATCCACCAGGCAAAATTCAGAAGAAGTTTATGGAAACACTTTTCTAAGAAAGCGTAATCTTCACGGCCATATTTTTTCTTCTCTAGCTCGAAAATTTTTAGAACTCCCCAAGCCTGAACTGGCGGGTTTACATCGCTAAATTCCCACTCATAGGCAGGGATGGCTCCATTTGGATGTTGGAATTGATCAAATAGGAGGAGCCAGATCTGATGCTTTGCAAACTCTACATCAATCAATGCATACACAACCGCGTGAAATGTCAAATCCCATGCAGCAAACCAAGGATATTCCCACTTATCGGGCATAGAGAAAACGCGCATTGAAGTGATATGGCGCCAATGATAATTTCGGATCCATCGATGCGATTCAGGTGGAGGATTTTTTGGATTGTCTCCTTGAAGCCATGTGCCAACATCGAAGATATAAATTTGTTTATTCCAGATCATTCCTGCAAAGGCTTGTCTCTGAATCATTTTTTCTTCTGCGGTTGCCTTCTTGGGATAGATCGTTTGATAATAGAGATCAGCTTCCTTTTTTCTTTTTTCTACGATTGATTCAACACTTTGAAGTCCATTTTCCATTTGCTTATTGGTAAGACGGAGAGTCAGGACTACACTTTTTCCAGCCTCGATTTTTGGAAAATAGTAGTGAAGGGCCGCTTTCGTGCCGGAAGGATTAGGATTAATCGCATCTTTTTGATTCTGAATTAGATATCGATGAAACGCATCTTTCACATAAGGAGTTTCGTTCGGCTGATTCCAAAGAGCCTGTTTATTGGATTCATTGTTTGTAAAGAGAGGTTTTGCGCCAGCGCATGCGTAAAGATACCTGCGACCAAGATGATAATCAAAGTTCAAGTATTTGGGAGACTTCAGCTGGCTATCATCTGCAACCAAGCACCATTCTTCTTTCTCTTTGAGTTGAGTAATGACCGGCTCTGCCAATCTTTTGGATCCCCAGCACCATTGATTGCGAAACCAAAGCTGCGGCAAAATATGGAGCGGAGCTGCAGTAGACGCTCGATTGATCGCTTCGATCCGAATACAAACATCTTCAGGATCTCCCTTTGCATACTCGATAAAAATATCAAAGTAGCGATCTTTGTCAAAAATTCCTGTATCGATCAGCTCAAATTCCCTATCTTTCGAATTCCTTTTCTGATTTTCCTCTACAAGACGTTCGTACGGATAAGCGGCTTGAGGATATTTATAGAGATACTTCAGGTAGCTATGAGTAGGCGTTGCATCGAGATAATAGTAGATCTCTTTTACATCCTCGCCGTGATTGCCTTCCCACGCATTGAGTCCAAATAGCCTCTCCTTTAAAATCGGATCGGCCCCATTCCAAAAAACGGGAGCAAACAGGAGGACCTGAAAGCGATCTGAAATACCTGCGATCCCATCCTCGCAACGCCTAAAGGCGCGCATCCTCGCATGATCGTGTGGGAAATAGCTCCAAGCATCCCCATTATCGCTATAATCTTCCCGAACGCTTCCCCACCCCCTCTCAGAGACGTAGGGACCCCATTTGTCCCAAATTGGAACTGGACCTTTTATTGCTTTCTGTTGCTCGAGGCGTTTTTCTTCAGGGTTCATCGGGCCCTTGCATAAGCTGCAGCCCCTAAAAGGGCCGCATTATCATTCATGATGACCCAAATGGGGATCGATTCGAGCAATGACTTGAACCTCCCCTTTGCAGAAAAGGACGACAAAAATCCTCCCTTCATCTTTTCAATCAGGTTCGGCGCAATGCCTCCTCCAATGTAAAATCCGCCAAGCGAAAGGAACTTCAACGCGAGATTGCCCGCTTCAGCCCCATAAACAGAGAGGAATATATCGATTGCATGGACACATCCTGGGTCTTTATTCAAACGGCCCCATTCCGAAATTACAGCAGAAGAATCGTGTTTTTCCATTTCTACTTCCAGTTGAGGAGATCTCTTTTCTCGTCCCGTTTCGATTAAAAATTGATAGATCGAGTGAATTCCTGGTCCTGAAACCACTCTCTCATAAGAGACGTGGCTGAACTTTTTCTTCAAATGAATCAAAAGTTCGATTTCGATTTCGTTTTTAGGACCAAAATCGGCATGCCCCCCTTCGCAAGCAAAAGGATGGTGTTTGTTCCCATCCCAATAGAGTCCCGCCTCTCCTAAACCTGTACCAGCAGCGATCAAAGCTTGGTTCCCTTTCTGTTTCGGATTCCCTTTTTGGAGCAGAAGAAGTTCCCCTTGTTTAAGGACCGAAATCCCGTATGCATTCGCTTCTAGATCGTTGAGAAGAGAGACCGAAGAGATCTGTAGTGCCTTCGCAATTTTAGATGAATCGATGATCCAAGGGAGATTAGTCGCCTTGCAAACCCCTTCTTGCACTGGTCCCGCAACTCCAAAACAGGCTTTCTCCACTTTCTGGGAATGGAGATATTTTGCAATGATCTCCTCTAAGCCCGAATATTGTCGGCTTAGAAATTTTTTTTCAGGGACTACCATCTTCCCATTTTCAAAAATGGCAAGTCTAGTGTGAGTCCCCCCAATATCGCCTGCTAAGATCATATTTCCTCGATTTAACAGAATCTCGATTTATTTTCTGCCTTGACGAGAAGAAGGAGGAGATCTCATGCTAGAATCAGCAAACCTTTCCAGGAGGAAATATGAAT